>NZ_QTVB01000119.1:0-1345 GCF_003435965.1 Roseburia sp. AF42-8 | reverse complement strand
ATGACAATGTGTACCGCAAGCTGCAAGGTCACTGGATTATTGAAATGTCGGAAATGATGGCAACCGCCAACGCCAAGAGCATTGAGGAAATCAAGTCATTTTTAAGCCGGCAGAAAGAGGTCTACAAGATACCTTATGAAACCCACCCGGCAGACCGCCCCCGTCAGTGCGTGTTTGGCGGCACTTCCAATGCCCTTGACTTCCTGCCCCTTGACCGTTCCGGCAACCGCCGCTTTATCCCGGTCATGGTGTACCCGGAGCAGGCGGAAGTTCACATTTTGGAGGATGAAGCCGCTTCCAGAGCCTATATCGGGCAGATGTGGGCGGAAGCGATGGAGATTTATAAAAGCGGCAGGTTCAAGCTGGCTTTCAGCCCCGCCATGCAGCGGTATCTCAAAGAACACCAGCGGGATTTTATGCCGGAGGACACCAAAGCCGGGATGATACAGGCGTATCTTGATAAATACACCGGGAGCATGGTCTGCTCCAAGCAGCTCTATAAGGAAGCCTTGAACCATGCTTTTGACGAGCCGAAGCAATGGGAAATCCGGGAAATCAACGAGATTATGAACCAGTGCATTTCCAGCTGGCGGTACTTCCCAAACCCAAGAATGTTTTCCGAATATGGCAGACAAAAGGGCTGGGAGCGTGAAAACCCGGCAACGGACTCCGGCAACCCGTCTGAAAAAACGATGGACGGTTTTGTGGAGGTCACAGAACAGATGGAGCTTCCATTCTGAAAAGGACAGCCCGTTGCACCCCCTGTTGTTATCCCGTTGCCGAGCCGGTTGCCGGGAAAAACCCCTTATTTCCGGGCTTTTCTCCCTTATAACAACCAAAACAACAAAAAAATAAAAGAAAAGTATAAATAGTAACCATCGCCAGATTGAGATTGTTTGCAAGGTCTTTTGAAGTCCGTTGCCGGACTTCGTTGCCGACACCCTCTGTCTGGCTATTTTCATGTATGGAGGATAACTGCCTATGGCAAAAAACAAAACAGAGATTCATGTGACCACTGTATTTGACGGGGAGCTTGACGCCACTGATGTGTTCGTCAGCCTGATTTCCCAGAAATACGGAAAGACAAATGCAAAAGAATATCTTGCTAAAAAGAAAGATATAGGCTATAATGAAGATGAGGTTCAAAAGAGCCAGATACCGTCTGGATTGTGTGGGTAAATGGCTATGATGAACGAAATGGAATACAGAACAATCGGTTCGGCACTTGCCGGGGGTTATCGTGCGGCGGTCTATTGCAGGCTGTCAAAGGACGATGACCTGCAAGGCGAAAGTGCCAGTATCGCAAACCAGCGTGATATGCTGGAAAAATACTGCGAAAAGCAGG
>NZ_QTVB01000118.1:0-1345 GCF_003435965.1 Roseburia sp. AF42-8 | reverse complement strand
ATGACAATGTGTACCGCAAGCTGCAAGGTCACTGGATTATTGAAATGTCGGAAATGATGGCAACCGCCAACGCCAAGAGCATTGAGGAAATCAAGTCATTTTTAAGCCGACAGAAAGAGGTTTACAAGATACCCTATGAAACCCACCCAGCAGACCGCCCCCGTCAGTGCGTGTTTGGCGGCACTTCCAATGCCCTTGACTTCCTGCCCCTTGACCGTTCCGGCAACCGCCGCTTTATCCCCGTCATGGTGTACCCGGAGCAAGCCGAGGTTCACATTTTGGAGGACGAAGCCGCTTCCAGAGCCTATATCGAGCAGATGTGGGCAGAAGCGATGGAAATTTACAGAAGCGGCAGGTTCAAGCTGGCTTTCAGCCCTGCCATGCAGCGGTATCTCAAAGAACACCAGCGGGATTTTATGCCGGAGGACACCAAAGCCGGGATGATACAGGCGTATCTTGATAAGTACACCGGGAGCATGGTCTGCTCCAAGCAGCTCTATAAGGAAGCCTTGAACCATGCCTTTGACGAGCCGAAGCAATGGGAAATCCGGGAAATCAACGAGATTATGAACCAGTGCATTTCTGGCTGGCGGTACTTCCCGAACCCAAGAATGTTTTCAGAATATGGCAGACAAAAGGGCTGGGAGCGTGAAAACCCGGCAACGGACTCCGGCAACCCGTCTGAAAAAACGATGGACGGTTTTGTGGAGGTCACAGAACCGATGGAGCTTCCATTCTGAAAATGACAGCCCGTTGCATCCCCTGTTGCTATCCCGTTGCCGAGCCGGTTGCCGGGGAAAATCCCGAAACTATCGGCTTTTCTCCCCTATGACAACCAAAACAACAGAAAAATAAAAGAAAAGTATAAATAGTAACCACCGCCAGATTGAGATTGTTTGCAAGGTCTTTTGAAGCCCGTTGCCGGACTTCGTTGCCGACACCCTCTGTCTGGCTATTTTCATGTATGGAGGATAACTGCCTATGGCAAAAAACAAAACAGAGATTCATGTTACAACGGTGTTTGACGGGGAGCTGGACGCAACCGATGTGTTCGTCAGCCTGATTTCCCAGAAATACGGCAAAACAAATTCAAAAGAATATCTTGCTAAAAAGAAAGATTTGAAGTATAATGAAGATGAGGTTCAAAAGAGCCAGATACCGTCTGGATTGTGTGGGTAAATGGCTATGATGAACGAAATGGAATACAGAACAATCGGTTCGGCACTTGCCGGGGGTTATCGTGCGGCGGTCTATTGCAGGCTGTCAAAGGACGATGACCTGCAAGGCGAAAGTGCCAGTATCGCAAACCAGCGTGATATGCTGGAAAAATACTGCGAAAAGCAGG
>NZ_QTVB01000117.1:0-1384 GCF_003435965.1 Roseburia sp. AF42-8 | reverse complement strand
TAATTGATAAGATAAACTACAAGAAGTCAATTTATACAAAGTCAAAGAAGTCAAGAGGAGATTTGAATGAACGAATTTATATCAAATTCAGGCACACTAATAATCCTGACAGCGTTTACGATCAGGAAAGATTCATCAATATACTTCAAATCATTTTACAGAAAAAAACACAAAAAGAATTATCTGAACAAACAGGCTTAAATAATGCAACCATTTCACGAATGCTCAACGGTGCCCGATCTGGAAGACCATATAAAAGCACTATTGATAAAATTGCAAAAGCCATTGATGATCCAGAACTTATCCAAGAATTATATGATGCAACGGGATATTCTTCTAAGAAAATACGGGAACGGAAAAAGATAATTGCAGACAATGGATTTTCTCTGGATCTCTCTACTGTTCAGGTGCATGAAAAATTTTTTTCTACCTTAATGCGTGGACTTTCCATGATGACAAGTCTGCATAAAGTTGAATGGACAATAAAATCCGGAACACCCAGATCATACGATTATTTAATTGAATTAAAAGAGGGAAATATAGATTATTGGTATATTAGATATGTAGATAGAATTACTTCTGATGAAGAAAGAAAAAAAGCCTTAACTGCCATTTATGGAGAATTTGCAAAATTGAAATTGGGCGGAAAAATCAAAGTTTCTTGCGCCACTCCTTCTTACGAAGATTATGATTATTTTGTTACAATTCCACCATACCAATTAAATACAAATGCTTCAATTATATATTTTGATTCTGAACTCGAAAGATTTGCAGACGAACCTTTTAGTAGACAGCTTTACCACTTAAAGAAAATATTCCTGTTAAGGATTTTTGTAATCTTACCGAATCACTGATACTATAACTTTTTGATTTTATCACAGAGAGAGTTGCTTATGGCTCTCTCTTTTTTTAACGCTTCCTCCTCCCATATTCTAACTCATTATGGCAAATCATTTTCTAAAGCAAGTATCGCCTAGAGTAACTCAAAATCCCATTTCTGGATTATAATTCTCTGACGAACTTAATGGAGATTACGATTCCCCATACCCTCAATATCACAAAATATCAAATTTTGCTATTAGCTCATAATAAATTTTCGCAGCTATCTGTTTTTGCACTCATAGTTACCAAAAGCTTTTTATAACCATCTGCTTCTACCAGTAACAAAATGTCAATAGTTTTTTAATCACTTTTTCAAAAAAGGCAAAAAAATAGAACGTATAGATTATTTCCATACGCTCTATCTCACATTTCATATTAAATTTTTGAATTCTACAAACTGGAAGTTATAGTGCAATCTTTTTCCATTTTCTAATCTTGGTTCTAAAGGTTCCGAACGGAGCAACTGTATTAACATGTATGAATTTGTATACTTCCCAGACAG
>NZ_QTVB01000116.1:0-1393 GCF_003435965.1 Roseburia sp. AF42-8 | reverse complement strand
AATTAGTATAACAATCCCATCTATAACCATTATCGCTAAAGTATTTTGTTATATACTGTTCATGACTCCCTCCCGATTCATAATAACTTTTTATCATAGGCATTTCATCCCAATATTTCTGAAAAATAGTGGATGAAACAATACTTCTTCTAAAAGCCATAAAGCTAGACTGAATATGTTCTGGAATATATCCATAAGGGCACTGCCAGATTTGTTGTGCCACTGGAGAATTTTCTTGAAAACACTTTGTAATCCCCCAAAAATCCAGTTCCAAGCGCTTATCCATTATGTCAAACATCTCCTTTAATGGATACACCGGTCCCATAATAGTATAATTCATTAAAATAATTTCATCATACTCTATAAGCTTATTCCAGCCTTCACTGTCTATAGCTGTCTTATATGCCCATACATCAAATCCCTTATTTTCACGGACAATAATATTACCTGTAAACTTTTCAAATGTTTTTCGCCCTCGCTCATTTAACTGTCCATTGCATACTACAATTAATTTATCAACATGTTTTGTCAAATCCTCCAATACATAGTCAACATACTTATCCACTATGCCATCTTTGTCAAAGAAAAAGTATATACCCAGTCTCTTCATTCTTCATCTCCACTTTTGTATCTGATTATTTCTTAATACTAATGTTTTTTTATTTTACTCTTCAATTCAAGAAGTTCTATTTTTCTTTCATCAAGTTCTGACAACACATTTTTATATAATTCCATATAACGTTGTATCTCTGCTTCCGCATGATTCACTCTCTCTTCAGCAAATTGAATCGTTTCATTGTGTTCATTATAAAAACTTTTGTATTTTTCAATTCATTATCAAGATTCGTTGCATGTTTCTGCAGATTTTCTATATAATGACTAGATGAATTTAAATTTTCGCTCAAACTTAATGTCGTTACCTCTTTTTGTTTCAATTCGGTCTGTAATATTTCTATCTGACGTTTTAATTCACTAACAAGTTTTTGATACTCCTCCTCAGAATTCATTGACGTTTCTTTTCTATTTTGTTCAACCAAAACAGACTTTCTATTTTCTGTTGCCACATGTATAACGCTTGCATATGCATACTTGATTACAATCCCCTCTACACGTTCATTATTCTCTTTAAACACAAAAGAAAGCCAATTTTCAAATTTCTCATTTCTATAAACTTCCATCATAACAAAACGCTTTCCTTTTGCATCTAAATTTTTATCATAATCCTGCATTATTTCATCCGGAACAACCACAACATTCTTATTTTCATATTCAAGAAATGTTGCATATTCACTTGTAGTTAATATTGTACAATTCTGTTTGCTTTTTTCCAAAAACTCATCCCTATAAATTGGTATTCCACTATCATCTATTTCAGTAAGCATATATATATATC
>NZ_QTVB01000115.1:0-1398 GCF_003435965.1 Roseburia sp. AF42-8 | reverse complement strand
AGAAGATTGGCTTAATTATACAGTAAATGATATCAATAGAATTATAGGACAAGGTGAAGAAGGGTTTTATAGTTTTAAATTTACTCGTAACTATGAAGAACTTCAATTGGAAATTTCAAAAGAAATACTAAATGGAAAAACAACAACACATACAGCACTCGTTATGTCATTGATATATGATTCGGAAATATATCAGGTACTGAATGGAAAAACAGATTGGGCAATACACATTGTTGGAAAAGATTTAGAAACAGGTGGTGAATTAATGAATATAAATTTCCCGGAAGAGGGATATCATATATCTATTGAAAATTGGGACAATATGTAGGCCGGTAATTCTTTTATACAAAAGATAGGAAAGTGAAGATACATAATAATGAAAAAGAAAAATGTAGTGGGGATAATCATTATAGCATTGTTTGCAATTGGAATAGTGGCTGCACTGATAGTATATAAAAAGATGCAGATGGTGCCGGAAAAATCACAGGTCGGGGAAGAACCGGAGACAGTAGTATTAAGTGCAGATGAGAATCCGTTCGGAATAGAGATAAAAAAGATAAATGAAGACTATGATTTGACAAGAAATTATTATAAAGATTATGACAATACAGGACTACAAAAGTATATCATTCCAGTTATTTTTACAGATAAAAGGACGTATATTGCCGAGATGAGAGAGTCCGGATATTGCCAATATGGATATGAAAGTAAAGAAGAGGGACTGGTTGCAGAGATAACAGAGCAGCAGCGAAAAAATTGGCTGGAGTTAACAGAAAAGGATATAAAAAGAGTAATAGAACAAAATAAGGATGAAGAATTATATCATTTTAGAATTAGTGATGATTACAAAATACTTTATCTGGATGTATCAAAAGAAATATTAAACAGTCAAAGTACCTTTACGGAAAAGATGAGCTCACTTATGACTTTGACATATGATTCAGAAATATATCATGTATTGAATGGAAACAAAGACTGGTCATTACAGATTATCGTAACTGATATGGAAACAGGAAAGGAATTGGAAAATATAAAATTCCCAGATGAGGATTATAACTTATCAATTGAAACCTGGGACAACCTGTAAAAATAGGTGGAGCATCAATTGCAACTGCTGCTGTATTACCATAAGAAAATGGAGGAAATAAGAATGAAGAAGAAAAACATAATGGGAATTATAGTGATAGCAATATTAGTGATAGGAATTGTGGCAGCGCTTGTAATATATAAAAAGGAGCAGGCAATACCGGAGAAAACAGAAACAGGAGAAGAAGAGGATACAATTATATTAAGTGCAGATGAAAATCCGTTTGGAATGGAAATAAAAAAAATAAATGAAAATTATGATTTGACGAAGAATTATTACAAAAATTACGATAACACAGGATTATAGAAATT
>NZ_QTVB01000114.1:0-1409 GCF_003435965.1 Roseburia sp. AF42-8 | reverse complement strand
CTATTCCAAAAAGGGCTTTCCGACAAAAAAGGAAGCAACGCAGCATGAAGCAGAGATGAAAGCAAAGCTCCATAATCCGGGGCAGATTGCGTCTATCGCTTCACAGCGGAAACAGACCGTTGCAAGCTATCTGAATGAATGGGTGGAAAGCTATGCAAGAGTGAACTTGCGCCCCTCTACTTACGACGGGTACAAAAAGACGATTGCAAACTATATCAATCCCTATATCGGCGGCGTTGCCCTTAATCAGCTTACCCCCGCTATGGTAGACAAAATGTTTCAGCAGATTATTGACAAAGGCTTGAAACCGTCCACCGCAGCCGGGGCAAAGCGTGTTTTGAGCGTGGCGTTGAGCCATGCCCGGAAATACCGCTATATCGAAACAAACGCAGCAAAGGACACGCTTACGAAGTTTGGAAAGAGCGACAAGACCCCCGACCCTTATACGCCGGAACAGGTAAAAGCCCTTATGCAGCGCGTCGAGGGTACCGTTTGGGAAATGCCCGTTATCTTAGGCGGGCTTTACGGTATGCGCCGTTCTGAAATCCTGGGCTTGCGCTGGCGTAATGTGGATTTGGAAAACAACACCTTTGACGTTTCCGAGCAGCTACCCTTTAAGGTGCCGTCGAAAACAAAAGTCATTGAGGAAATGGCACCGCCGAAATCCAACGGGCGAAAGCTGCCTATCACAGAGCTTGCCCGCCCGTTCTTCCTCAAACAGTTTGCTATGCAGGAAGCGCAGCGCGAACAGGCAGAAAAAGACGGAAAACCATACTATGACAATGACCTTGTTGTAGCGAAGCCGGACGGTTCCCCTATCTCCGCGTCGTGGGTATCTTCCCAGTTTGGAAAACTGCTTGAAGATTTGGATATGCCGCATATCCGCTTTCACGATTTACGCCATACGGCGGCTACGAATATGCACCAACTGACAGGCGACTTCTACACCGTAGGCGAAGTGTTAGGACATACGCTTGCGGGTATCGGCGTATCGCTTGGACTGTCTATGAACTTTGAAGCTGTTACCGCCCGTTATGTGGACGTGCGGCTTGAACGCAAGAAAGAAGTCTTAGACGCTTATCATGGGGCGGTCAAACAGTCTGACCCGGCAAAGGCAGAGAAAGCCGAGCCGAAGAAAGCAAAGAGCGCGGCAAAGAAAAAGAGCAGCGATTTAGAGCTTTAACCGCTGTATCTCTTTACCGCTTCTTATATCGTTTTATAGCCCCGCGTGGGATTTGGGCACCATTTGGGCACCATTTACCGAAAAAGCACCACTAATACAGGCGATAAAAGAAACGCCGAGAACCCGCAAAAACATAGAGTTTATGCGGGTTTCCGGCGTTTTCTAATCCCTCAACCGACCTAAAATCATCTTGCGGCAGAGAGAAAAATTCTACTATTTTTTATTT
>NZ_QTVB01000113.1:0-1461 GCF_003435965.1 Roseburia sp. AF42-8 | reverse complement strand
TAACAATGCAAAAGTAAATCATAGTGTCAAAAGAAGGTAATAATGAATTTCATTTTTTGGCTCCAAATATAAATTGTCAAAAGAAGGTAATAATGAATTTCATTTTTTGGCTCCAAATATAAATTGTATTGAAGCAGTTGAAATCGGAAAATTATTGCTAAGTAAAGGTACTTCGGTAATGCAAAAAGATGTAAAGTATGGTAATACAGCCTTTTTTTCATTATGCATGGAAGCTTTTAAGGAACGTTCAGAGAGTACAATGAATTTTATTGAAGAATGTTTTGAACAAGTAACAGATGTTGATGAGAAAAACAAGAATGGATTTACCATTCGTAAACTAATTATGGAAAGGGGAAGCGATGAATTAAAAAAAAGATTGGAGGAAAAATATGCATAGCACAATGAATTTAGGAGGTTCTGTTGTTTCAAAAAATATATTAGAAAAAAGAGGACGAGTAAAATGGTGTTTTAGAGAAGAAAGAGTAAATAATATTGATAATGGGTGGAGATTTCTTTCGGAAATAGATACAGATGAGTTTCTGGCAGATTCAAAAAACATGGTCATTTGTGATTGGGGCACAATTTTTGAAATAGAGCCTGCAATTGCTCCAATTTTTGAATTACCAATTGGAACAGAATTAACCTTAGAATATGATGGCTCACAAAAATATTTTGTAAAATCTGAAACCGGAGAGAAACTTATATTTTAATTATGGTTATACTGTCGGACATCCAACGGCTCTTGCATGTCTATTAATTAATCATCATGGCTGTTGTGAAGCAATTAAGAATCCATGATGTTAATTAATAGACACTAGCGAAATTTTGTCGAGTCGGGTATACGAAAGGACATTGCAAAATCAAAATAGAATATTTAGTTCCAATACGCTGATATAAACGTGCTCTTAGCAACAATGTAAAGTACGAGAAGATTACCAGCATCTGTGAATTAATCCAGGAACAGCTTGCCCGATGGATAGAAGAGATTGATGCGGTGAGGAGCAGTATTGTAGAAATTGCTACTATGCCGGATATATCCCAGGATTCCATGGAGTGACGGGAGACTCAAGGCTGGTATCGGTTAATCCAATCCGTGATACAGTATTTGCCAGTAATCCGGCTCTCTATTATTTAATAGGAAATGTATTGACAATCGCTGCTTCTCTGATACTGACAGGAGGAATGGCAGTATCGGAGAAGCAGTGATAAGCACAGGAACATCCGTAAGCAGGGCAGTAGTGACAGAGTATGTCAAGCAGGGACTGACAATGGCAGCCAGCAGCTATGTGGAAAAGAGCATGACAGAAGCAACCAACAGTCCACTGGCAGGCTTTGTAGTTGGCTCACTAACCGGAATAGCAACATATGGAACGCTCAATGAGATAGATTCCATGGCAAATGTAAGTGGATTACACAGTTCTTTTGCAGAAGGAATGTCAAAGGAAGATGCCCAGAAATATC
>NZ_QTVB01000112.1:0-1535 GCF_003435965.1 Roseburia sp. AF42-8 | reverse complement strand
TTAAAGAGCAGGATTCTATAGTATGCTATAAATATGAGAAGCTTTAAAAAGCTTAAATAATAGAAACATGGAGATTTTTATGGAACAGATCATTGAAAAATGGGAAGAAATTTTAAGAACTGTCAAGGAAGAGCATGAACTTACTGACATTTCTTTTAAAACCTGGTTGGAACCACTTAAGGTATTTGATGTCAAAGACAATACTTTATACATACTGGTACCGGACGAACAGATGGGGCTTAACTACATTACCAAGAAATACACTCTTCCTATTAAAGTAGCAGTCGCTGAAATTATTGGAAAGGATTACGAAATCGAATTTGTACTGCCGGAGCAGGCAAAATCCATGCGTACACCGAAACCGATGGCTTTCGTAAATACAGAAAGTATTGACAAATCCAGTTTGAATCCAAACTATACCTTCGATACTTTTGTTGTTGGAAATAATAACAAACTGGCTCATGCAGCTTCACTGGCTGTTGCAGAATCTCCGGGAGAAGTCTATAACCCACTCTTTTTATATGGAGGCGTAGGACTTGGTAAAACGCATTTGATGCATTCCATCGCACATTTTATCCAGTCCAATAATCCAGATGTGAAGATTTTATACGTTTCTTCGGAAACTTTTACCAATGAACTGATTGAAGCCATCCGAAATGGCAATAATACAGCTATGACAAAATTCCGTGAGAAATATCGTAATATCGATGTACTTTTAATCGACGATATCCAGTTTATTATAGGAAAAGAAAGTACACAGGAAGAATTTTTCCATACCTTTAATGAGCTTTATCTTGCTAAGAAACAGATTGTTATTTCTTCTGATAAGCCGCCAAAGGATATGGAAACATTAGAAGAACGTATCCGCTCCCGTTTTGAATGCGGTCTGACTGCTGACATCGGTTCTCCGGATTATGAAACCAGAATGGCAATTCTGCGAAGAAAAGAAGAAATGGATAATTTCCATTTAGATGATGAAATTTTAAAATACATTGCTACTAATATTAAGTCTAATATCAGGGAACTGGAAGGTGCTTTAAATAAACTGCTTGCCTACTCCAATCTTGAACAGACTGAGATTACCATGGAAGTAGCCATGAAAGAGCTTCAGAATATTATTTCTCCGGACAAGCCGAGGGAGATTACTCCACAGCTTATTATTGATGTGGTATGCGAACATTTCCATATTACAAAAGAGCAGATGATTTCTAAAAGCCGCAGCAACGATATTGCAAAGCCGAGACAGATTGCCATGTATCTTTGCAAAAATATGACTGGGGTTTCCTTAGAAAATATTGGAGAACTCTTAGGAGGAAGAGATCATTCTACCGTAATTCATGGTATTAATAAGGTAGAAGCTGAATTACAGACTAATGAAGCAACCGTAAATCTCTTAAATACCATTAAGAAAAAAATTAACCCAAATTAATTTATGCACAGGGTTCTGTTTATAATTTGTGAACTAGCTGTGGAATGGCTTTAGGATAACTAATTATGTTAACTTTACATAAAAATTTATTCACTTTTTATTAAGA
>NZ_QTVB01000111.1:0-1546 GCF_003435965.1 Roseburia sp. AF42-8 | reverse complement strand
TCCTTGTTCTTCTCCTTTGACTTCATTCTGCACTATACTTTTCTTCCACATGCAATTTTATATACTCTGTTTTTTTATCAAAATAGAATATTTCTACTTTTTACTTCATTCTGCACTATACTTTTCTTCCACATGCAATTTTATATACTCTGTTTTTTTATCAAAATAGAATATTTCTACTTTTTATTAGCCTGTTCATATTTTCTGAAATAATAATACATCATACCAGCATCAACCCACAAAGATGAAAAAATTGCAATTGAAAAAAGTAACACAGCCACAATCGCACATGTCTCATTATGACCTATACCTTCCATTTTTGAGCCGATTTGTTTTCCACATATTCTCAATGTAGCAATGGTTAGCATTGCTACCGATGCTGCAATTTCTCTACTATATGACACTTTTTTCTTTTCTTTTTCATACCATCCATTGCGTATTCTTTTTTTCACTAACCAAAAGCGTCCGAAATAGCACAATGCAATCAGTATTGTTCCCATTATTCCTATTATCAAATAATTATTGGGTTTCCTCATCATTCCAATAAAGCCCCATCCATCTACAAAAAAAATCATTCCCCAAATTTCTCCATGAACAAAGCTACAAAATACACTTCCATATTTTTTTCTCTCCATCCTTGAACATAGAATCAGCAGGCAAATTTCTATTATTACGCAAATAGCAAATACCTTCCGTGAATTCAATATTTGTATGCCTAAAAAGATTACTGTTAATAAGAAAAATCCAATCTGATCATCCCATAATGTTGCCTCGTATTTCTTTTTTGTTTCTAAAAAGTCCTGTATTTTTTCCATTGTATTCTGCCCCTCTTGGCGATGCCTCTATCTCCTTTTGAATATTTTATATTACTCTTTATTCGCTTCCATATATTCAATTATGTATGTTCCAATTTTTTCCGAATACCATGGTATATCTATCCCTTCTTCAGGTTTTCTTTTCCCTTTTTGATTCAAATATCCCATATATGTCAAGTTATTTGCTGCCCTATGATTTCTAAACCCAACTCTCATCGTAGCATCTATATCTGTTAATATCTTAAACGTTATTTTGGGATTCTGCACCATTGAGGCTATCTCTTTTCCGTTATAATTCCAATCAGTTTCTGATGCTATACACAAAACCGGATTTTTTATTTCCAACATATTTGAAATCCAAAATTCTGCTCTCTTATTAAATAATTCTTTATCTGCTACAACCACATTTCCTTCTTCTAATAACTTTTCTACTTTTTCATATTCTCCTTCTATATCTCTTTCCTTAACTTTTCTACTTCTACCCCACTTATCCATTTTTCTTCTAGCTATAATCCGTTGTTTTCCCGTCTCTCCACCACCAAATAACAAAATTAGCCCCTGTGGCTTTATCTTTTTTTGTAGCAATAATAAAATATTACATGTAATACTATGACCGATAAAATAAATTGGATGTTCTCCTGTTTCACTTTGAATTTCATTAATCACATCTACTATTTTATTTATCTTATTTCAATAGTCAATCCTTCATTCCAGTATCTATTTCACATTTT
>NZ_QTVB01000110.1:0-1683 GCF_003435965.1 Roseburia sp. AF42-8 | reverse complement strand
AATGACGTTAATCCATCAAATGCTACAGTAGTCGAAATGCGTGCATTGGAGGCACATTACAAAGTGGAAAAGCAGGGAGGTTTCACGTCTCTGCCGCTTGAAGCTGGTAATATGGGACTTAACGACAGAAGAGATTTTATCGCAATGTTCAAAAAAAGCATAGAAGATTTAAACAAATTGGGAAGTCAAGAGCTTATGTGGCAGCAAGAGGAGCAAAGATACTGAGTTATAATGTTATAAGAGAATGTTGGCAGTTGTTATGAGACTTATATAAGGTAGGAGATAATATGGTTACTTATATATTTATAAATCACTTGGACCATATAAGGAAAGTGATTGCAAATTCCGAATGACAGAGGAATATCAACGAAAAAATGCAATGGAGGAAATGCAATGGGTATAACAGGCGTAGGAAGTTCTTATAATTTTGTTTATAACACAAAAACAGGTAAGCTATCTACAAAGGATGGCAGTAAAAATGAATTTGTTGATTTTTGCAATGGAGATGTAAAGGGAGAAGATACAGAGACACTGAATCATTTTGATGAGCATACAAGATATCAGTTTACAAGAATGCTGTTTGCATATGGAACCGGAATGACCGGACAGAATCCTTTTGCCAATGATGAGAAAGTCGAGATTACAGCGGATATAGACAGTGCAACCCATACTTCCTTTTATGTGAATGGGCAGAAAGCGTTTACGGCAATTACGGGTATGTCATATCTCCCATCCGAGATTCAAACCTTTGGAACCGTACAGCAGCCATTTAAAACCAGAGGGTACAAACCATATGATCCCAGTACAAACAGTATCACGATTGGGGTTGGAAGCAGATTTAATCTTGGAAATGGATACAGCATGACGGTACAGGAAGATTTTGTCTGGGGCGAGGGCTATGGAAACGGAAGCAAGGCAGATGATGAAAGATGCAATATGATGATAGGTGGTCTGAACTCCCTGATACATTTTGCGGATCAGCAGTATTTTTCAAGTATGACAGATACATACACCGATTATATTTTAGATTTTCTTGCGTCACAGGGAGTGGATACAAGCAGAGAATTTGTGATAAACGGGACACATTGCGAACTGGTAAATGGGAAAATAAGTGAAGTTGGTAACGATTATGTGGTGCCTAGTTCCATTCAGCAGAAAGCAGTGAAAAGATATGAAGAAAGTATGTCACAGCTTTTGAATAGCGGAACTTGGTATAGATGGTCATAAAAGTAATAGATCACTTGGACCGTTATGGAGAGTGAATAGATTCCGAATGACAGAGGAATGAAAATAATTGGAGGTTGAGATGATGCAATCAATATCAAGTTATATTAATCCCAATACAAGAGCACTTACATCTAATTATAAAAATACAGTTATTAAAGATAAGGAAGCATATAATGGGGCGATGTTGCAGCACTTACTAAATCCGGTAGAGGATCTGGCACAAGCGTTAAAAACACCAATAAAATTGGCGAAGGGTGCTTCAATTAGCAGACAGAATAATTCTGTTAATATTGCAGAAGGACAAAGTATTCGTGTTAATGGAGGTCATGTGCTTACGGTTACGGCGCATAGCAAAAATGGCTGGTGTTGAGGAAAATGATATTGACAGGCTTTTAGCCAATCCACCAGAAAAGATTGAAATCGAAGTAAAGTATAAAATTGCTGTGACGGTTATGG
>NZ_QTVB01000011.1:0-87433 GCF_003435965.1 Roseburia sp. AF42-8 | reverse complement strand
CTGTCCCGCCGGGACGGTTCTCTTAAAAACACCATATAGATTTTTTGTACGCCGCCGCCCGCCATCGAGCAGAGTTTTACACCTAATTGGGGATAAAACAGCTCATGGCCGGTGCTGGTGTAGCCGTGGTAGGCATGGTCCTTGTACCTCTGCTCTCCGGGCTTTTCTCTGTCTAAGCGTCTCCGTATGAAATCCTTGCCGCTCCCGCAGTTTTGCGGGGGCGGCGGAAAGGAGGTTGACACCGTATGGATTTCTTACTTGAAGCCCTGACAAATTGGCTGAAAGAAATGCTGGTGGGCGGCATTATGAGCAACCTTTCGGGGATATTTGACAGTGTAAACCAGCAGGTCGCGGATATATCCGTACAGGTAGGCCAGACCCCACAGGGATGGAATGGCAGTATTTTCAGCATGATTGAGAATCTGTCCAACTCCATCATGGTGCCGATTGCAGGCGTGATCCTGGCTATCGTGATGACCGTAGACCTGATCCAGATGATCGCAGACAAGAACAACCTGCATGATGTGGACACCTGGATGATTTTCAAGTGGGTGTTCAAATCAGCCGCTGCCATCCTCATTGTCACAAATACATGGAATATCGTGATGGGCGTCTTTGATATGGCGCAGAGCGTAGTGGCGCAGGCGGCAGGGGTTATCAATTCGGATGCGTCCATTGACATTTCCTCAGTTATGACCGATCTGGAACCGAGGCTGATGGAAATGGATCTGGGACCGCTGTTCGGACTGTGGTTCCAATCCCTCTTTATTGGCATTACTATGTGGGCGTTATATATCTGTATCTTTATCGTTATTTATGGCCGTATGACCGAAATCTACCTTGTGACTTCGGTGGCTCCCGTTCCAATGGCTGCAATGATGGGTAAAGAATGGGGCGGTATGGGCCAGAATTACCTCCGATCCCTGCTGGCGCTGGGCTTTCAGGCGTTTCTCATTATCGTCTGCGTGGCAATTTATGCTGTGCTGGTGCAGAACATCGCTCTGGAAGATGACATCATCATGGCAATCTGGAGCTGCGTGGGCTACACCGTACTGCTATGTTTTACGCTGTTCAAAACCGGCAGTCTCGCCAAATCAGTCTTTCAGGCGCACTAAAACGGAAGGAGGTTTCCACATTGGCTTATGTACCCGTACCCAAGGACTTAACAAAAGTCAAAACAAAGGTCATGTTCAATCTGACCAAGCGGCAGCTTATCTGCTTCACGGGCGGAGCGCTTATCGGCGTACCGCTTTTCTTTTTGCTCAGAAAACCTACCGGAAACAGTGTAGCGGCTATGTGTATGATGCTGGTTATGCTGCCATTCTTTATGATGGCTATGTACGAAAAGCATGGACAGCCCCTGGAAAAGATCGTGGGCAACATTCTCAAAGTAGCTGTGATCCGTCCCAAGCAGCGTCCCTACCAGACCAATAACTTTTATGCCGTATTAAAGCGGCAGGAAATGCTCGATAAGGAGGTGTATGACATTGTTCACCGCAATAAAAAAATGGCTGCATCGGATGTTCGGGAAAACCGAGGAAAAAACTGTGCAGCCGGTAAAGACAAAGAAAAAGCTGTCCCGCGCCGATAAGAAGCAGATCGAAGCGGCCATTGTCCGCGCCAACCGCACGGACAAAAAAGGAAAATCTGCGCAGGACAGTATCCCTTATGAACGGATGTGGCCGGACGGAATCTGCCGCATATCGGACAGCCACTACACAAAGACCATTCAGTTTCAGGACATCAACTATCAGCTCTCCCAAAACGAAGATAAGACGGCAATCTTTGAGGGTTGGTGTGATTTCCTCAATTATTTTGACAGCTCGATTCATTTCCAGCTGTCTTTTTTGAACCTTGCGGCATCGGAGGAGACCTTTGCTAACTCCATTTCCATCCCGCCCCAGAGGGATGCCTTTGACAGTATCCGCGAGGAATACACCACAATGCTGCAAAATCAGCTGGCCAGAGGTAACAACGGTCTCATCAAGACCAAATACCTGACTTTTGGTATCGACGCAGACAGCATCAAAGCTGCCAAGCCCCGTCTGGAGCGTATTGAGACCGATATACTTAATAACTTCAAGCGTCTTGGTGTAGCTGCCAGAACGCTGGACGGTAAAGAAAGGCTTTCTCAGCTTCATGCAGTATTCCACATGGACGAACAGCTCCCATTTCAGTTTGAATGGGACTGGCTGGCCCCTTCCGGTCTGTCCACAAAGGATTTTATTGCACCAAGCTCCTTTGAGTTCCGCACCGGCAAGCAGTTCCGTATGGGCAAGAAATACGGGGCTGTTTCTTTTTTGCAGATTCTCGCACCGGAGCTGAATGACCGTCTGCTGGCTGATTTTCTGGATATGGAAAGCTCGCTCATTGTGAGTATGCACATTCAGTCGGTGGATCAGGTGAAAGCCATCAAAACGGTAAAGCGAAAGATTACCGACCTGGACCGCAGCAAGATTGAGGAACAGAAAAAAGCAGTCCGCGCCGGATATGACATGGACATCATTCCCTCTGACCTTGCCACATACGGCAGTGAAGCGAAAAAACTCTTGCAGGATTTGCAGAGCCGCAACGAGAGAATGTTCCTTTTGACCTTTCTGGTGCTGAACACAGCGGACAATCCCCGTCAGCTTGGCAACAACATTTTCCAGGCAGGCTCCATTGCCCAGAAGTATAACTGTCAGCTGACCAGGCTGGACTTCCAGCAAGAAGAAGGGCTGATGAGCTGTCTGCCCCTGGGACTCAATCAGATCGAGATCCAGCGAGGACTGACCACCAGTTCTACGGCCATCTTTGTACCGTTCACCACACAGGAATTATTCCAGAACGGCAAAGAAGCTCTGTACTACGGCATCAACGCCCTGTCCAACAATCTCATCATGGTGGATCGAAAGCTGCTGAAAAACCCCAACGGCTTGATTTTGGGTACGCCGGGTTCCGGTAAGTCCTTCAGCGCAAAACGAGAAATCGCAAACTGCTTTTTGCTTACCAGTGATGATGTTATCATCTGTGACCCGGAAGCGGAGTATGCACCTCTGGTGGAGCGTCTGCATGGGCAGGTCATCAAGATCTCGCCTACCTCCACCAACTACATCAATCCGATGGACCTGAACCTGGACTACTCGGATGATGAAAGCCCGCTGTCCCTCAAGTCTGACTTTATTCTCAGCTTGTGTGAGCTGATCGTGGGCGGTAAGGAGGGCTTGCAGCCGGTGCAGAAAACCATCATCGACCGCTGTGTGCGTCTGGTCTATCAGACCTATCTCAATGACCCGCGCCCGGAGAATATGCCCATACTGGAGGATCTGTATAACCTGCTTCGGGAACAGGAGGAAAAGGAAGCCCAGTATATCGCTACGGCTCTTGAAATCTATGTAACCGGCTCCCTCAATGTGTTCAACCACCAGAGCAATGTGGACATCAACAACCGCATTGTCTGCTATGACATCAAGGAACTGGGCAAGCAGCTTAAAAAAATCGGTATGCTGGTGGTACAGGATCAGGTGTGGAACCGCGTTACCATTAACCGCGCTGCCCACAAGTCTACCCGTTACTACATCGACGAGATGCACTTGCTTTTGAAGGAGGAACAAACCGCTGCCTATACAGTGGAAATCTGGAAGCGATTCCGTAAATGGGGCGGTATTCCGACAGGTATTACCCAGAATGTCAAAGACCTTTTGAGCAGCCGCGAGGTAGAGAACATCTTTGAAAACTCCGACTTCGTGTATATGCTCAACCAGGCAGGCGGAGACCGCCAGATTCTCGCCAAGCAGCTGGGCATTTCCACGCACCAGCTTAGCTATGTGACCCACTCCGGTGAGGGTGAGGGCCTGCTGTTCTATGGCTCCACGATCCTGCCGTTTGTAGACCACTTCCCGAAGAACACCGAACTTTACCGCATTATGACCACCAAACCTCAAGAATTGAAAAAGGAGGATGAATGATTATGAACCCCAACATTTTGAATAAAAACCCGCTGATGTTTTTTGACAGGGCGGTAAATGCCCAGCGCAGCCAGCTGCTTACGGTCATGGCCGATGCGGTAAGTGAGTGCCGCACGGCGGCAGATCAGGCAGCCGAACTGAATGAGACCGGTCAGGTGGGGCTTCTCCGTCTGGCAGAGGTCTGGAGCGTCATTCGTGCTAAAGAAGGTATGGGCGGCCTGATTCTGAAAGGAACAGAGGCGAAGATCCTGTCCGATGTGGTGGCACAGTTTTATGCCTACCTGTCCGGCTGTATGTTCAACGATCCTGTGGGAATGGCCATTTATGCAGAGCTGCACTACATGATGTCCTCCCTCATGCTGGGAGAATGGTTTGAATAAAGAGCCGCGCCTGCGCTTTACTGATGAGGAACGGTCTGATCCTGCACTGGAAAAGCCGATCCGTAAAGCGGAGAAAGCTGCGGCCAGAGCAGATAAGGCGCAGGCCAATATCCCAAAGAAAAAGGTCAGGCAGACGGTCATCGACCCGGATACCGGAAAAAAGACCTCGAAGCTGACCTTTGAGGACAAGAAAAAGCCACCCTCCAAACTTTCTCAAGGGGTCAAGGAAGCTCCCGTCCATCTGGTTGCGGGCAAGCTCCACAAAGAGATCCGGGAAACAGAACAGGACAATGTGGGCGTGGAAAGCGCCCACAAGTCCGAGGAAGCGGTGGAGACCGGCGCTTATCTGGTTCGGGAGGGCTATCGCAGCCACAAGCTGAAGCCGTACCGCAAAGCAGCACAGGCAGAGCGCCAACTGGAAAAGGCAAATGTAAATGTTCTGTACCAGAAATCTTTGCAGGAAAATCCCCAGTTTGCCAGCAATCCACTTTCCCGCTGGCAGCAAAAGCAGGCCATCAAAAAGCAGTATACCGCCGCCAAACACGCCGGTCAGACTGCTGGAAATACCGCCCAGGCTGCATCTAAAACAGGAAAAGCCGCAAGGACGGTAAAAGAAAAGGCACAGCAGGCAGGGGCATTCGTCATGCGCCACAAGAAGGGTTTCCTGATGGCAGGGGTTTTGTTCCTCATTACCTGTATGCTGATGAATACCATGTCCTCCTGCTCCATGATGGCGCAGAGCATCGGTTCCGTTCTCTCCGGCACCACCTATCCGTCGGATGACCCGGAAATGCTGGCGGTGGAGGCAGATTATGCAGCCAGAGAAGCCCAGTTGCAGGAGGAAATCGACAACATTGAAAGCAGTCACCCAGGGTATGACGAGTATCGCTATGACCTTGGTATGATCGGCCATGACCCTCATGAGCTGGCAGCATTTCTCTCTGCCGTCTTGCAAGGCTACACCCGGCAGAGCGCTCAGGCAGAGCTGGCGCGTGTGTTTGCAGCACAGTATCAGCTGACGCTTACTGAGGAAGTGGAGATTCGCTACCGCACGGAGACCTCCACCGACCCGGAGACCGGCGAGACCACCTCAGAAGAAGTCCCCTATGAGTATTACATTTTGAATGTGAAACTCACCAGCAAGCCCATTTCCGCTGTGGCGTCGGAGATTCTGACCCCGGAGCAGATGGAAATGTATCAGGTCTACCGACAGACCATGGGCAATAAGCCGTTGTTGTTTGGCGGTGGTTCCCCTGACATGAGCAATTCCGAGGACTTGACCGGTGTACAGTTTGTAAATGGAACCCGTCCCGGAAATCCGCAGTTGGTGGAGCTGGCCAAGCGTCAGGTCGGCAATGTGGGCGGCTATCCTTATTGGAGCTGGTATGGCTTTGACAGCCGCGTGGAGTGGTGCGCCTGCTTTGTATCCTGGTGTTATAACCAGGCTGGAAAAAGTGAGCCGCGCTTTGCAGGCTGTGAGTGGCAGGGCGTTCCGTGGTTCCAGTCTCATGGACAATGGGGTGCAAGAGGCTATAACAATCTGGCTCCCGGAGATGCAATTTTCTTTGATTGGGATTTAGATGGGACAGCGGACCATGTGGGTATCGTGATCGGTACGGATGGCAGCCGTGTTTATACGGTGGAGGGAAATTCCGGCGATGCCTGCAAGATCAAAAGTTATGACCTGAATTATCAAAGTATTAAGGGCTACGGCCTGATGAACTGGTAACAGACTTTGTGGAAAGGAGTGAACGGTTATGGCAAAAAATAAAATTGAACGTATCGACCAGGAAATTGCGAAAACCCGTGAGAAGATTGCGGAATATCAGGAAAAGCTCAAGACCCTGGAAGCACAGAAAACGGAGGCAGAGAATCTGGAAATCGTTCAGATGGTTCGTGCGTTACGCATGACTCCAGCACAGCTGAACGCTATGCTTTCCGGTGGAATGAACCACGGCAGAGATACAGCACTGTCGGAATCAAATAATCAGGAGGTTACCGCTTATGAAGAATAAAAGAATTTGCAAAACACTTTCCGCCCTTTGCCTGACAATGGTTGTGGCATTTGGCTTTACGATCCCTGCTTTCGCACAGGGGTCAGAACAGGCTCCGGCGGCACCGGCAGAGGATTCTACCAATGACAGCAATGTGATTCTGGAAGAAACAGAACCGGCACCGGCACTTACACCGGAGGGGAATGCGGCATTGGTGGATGATTTTGGAGGCAATAAGCAGCTTATTACTGTTACGACCAAAGCTGGAAATTACTTTTACATCCTGATTGATAGGGCGAATGAGGACAAGGAGACTGCTGTTCACTTTCTGAATCAGGTGGACGATGCAGACCTTGCGGCGCTGATGGAAGATGGAAAACCCAAAGAGGAGATGCCTGCGGTATGCAGCTGTTCAACAAAATGTGAAGCAGGGGCAGTCAATACGGCCTGCCCGGTCTGCGCAACTGATAAGAGTAAATGTACGGGCAAAGCACCGGAACCTCCGGCAGAAACATCGGAGCCGGAAAAGGAGAAGCCTGCCGGATTGAACCCGGCTGCGCTGGTCCTTTTGCTGGCTCTGCTTGGTGGCGGTGGCGTATTTGCCTACTTGAAGCTCGTTAAGAACAAGCCTAAGACCAAGGGCAATGACAGTCTGGACGATTATGATTATGGCGAGGAAGATTCCGAGGAATGGGAAACCGAGGATGAGGAGTCGGACGAGCCGGACGCTGATGGGGGCAGCACAGAAGAAGATGATGAGGACAGTGTGAAATGACCCGTTTCACAGACAGTCCCTATGAACGCATGATGACACGCAGGCCGGAGGGCGGGAAGGAAACTTCCCGTCCTCCTTCTTTACCCCACAACCACCCCTGCTATGGCTGCGGGAATTATGGAAGTCCCTGCGTAGGTATCTGCCATCGTGAGATGGAACGCTGGCTTAAAGAAAGGAAACGAAAAAAATGAGTGTTCTGATTACATTTATTAAACTGATTTCTGTTTTTGATTTACTGGTGATTGCCTTGTATTTTGGCGGCGACATTCTTTCTACCATGTTAAACAAACTTTGGAGAAAGCCAAAGCAAGATGACCCCTTTGATTTCTCCTTAGATACCATGACAGTTTCATTGTCCATAGATTCTATCCGTCAGCTTTATTCCGGTGACGCGGCAGATTTTGTGGAAGAAAAGATCCTGCCAAATGCGGAGAAAACAATGGCCGTTTTGACGGAACAAGAACAGACGGCGGCTCATCTGCTCTTATCCGCTCTGATCGGTTTTCTTGCAGCAGAAGCTCCTATGGATGAACAGAGCTTTCCTTTGATGATGGAACTTCTGAACTGCATGGAAGGGGAAAAAGAAGATGGTTGTCAGGATGCAGTAGATAGTTTACTTGAAGATGCCGCCTGCAATACCCGCCGTCACGAAGAATATTACAGCAATTATCAACGCTACCAGCTGATGCAGGTGGATAAAACCCGTGTCATTTTGGCTTGCCGTATCATCATCAATGACCTGCTGGGGAAACTGTACCGCTATGACTACCGGTTTGGTTATAACCTGCTACTGGATGAGGAAAACAGCATAGAGAAAAAACTGCACACGCCTGTGCGGGAAGAATGGGAGGCTGAAGATTATGAATTTAGTGATTGCTGAAAAACCATCGGTTGCACAAAGTCTGGCTACGGTAATCGGTGCAACTGCTCGTAAGGATGGGTATCTGGAGGGTAACGGCTGGCGTGTCAGCTGGTGCGTGGGCCACCTGGCCGGTCTTGCGGATGCAGACAGCTATGACTCCAAGTATGCCAAGTGGCGATATAATGACCTGCCTATTCTGCCGGAGCATTGGCAGATGGTAGTGGGAAAGGATAAGAAAAAGCAGTTTGATATTCTCAAAAAGCTGATGAACGCCCCGGATGTGACGGAGGTAGTAAATGCCTGTGATGCCGGACGCGAGGGTGAGCTGATCTTCCGCAGCGTCTATGAGCTGGCAGACTGTCAAAAGCCGATGAAAAGGCTCTGGATTTCTTCGATGGAAGACTCCGCCATAAGGGAAGGCTTTGCAAACCTGCGCCCCGGTGCGGACTATGACGGACTTCGGGATGCTGCCCTCTGCCGTGCCAAGGCCGACTGGCTGGTGGGGATCAATGCGACAAGGCTTTTTTCCGTGCTGTATCACCGAACCCTCAACATCGGGCGCGTGATGTCCCCGACGCTGGCGCTTATTGTTCAGCGAGAAGCTGAGATCGACACCTTTAAGCCGATTCCCTTTTATACCGTGGCGCTGGAGCTGCCCGGTCTTACCGTATCCGGGGAGCGCATGGCGGATAAGGCTGCTGCTGAGCAGCTGAAAGAAGCCTGTCAGGGTGTAAATGTCACAATCAAAAAGGTGGAATGCAAGGAAAAGTCCGAAAAGCCGCCTGCCCTCTATGACCTGACTACTCTGCAAAGAGATGCCAACCGCCTGCTTGGATTTACAGCCCAGCAGACCCTGGACTATCTGCAAAGCCTGTATGAAAAGAAGCTCTGCACCTATCCCCGTACTGACAGCCGCTATCTGACTGGCGATATGGCAGACAGCCTGCCGGTGCTGGTGAATTTGGTTGCCAATGCTATGCCGTTTCGCAAAGGAATCGCCCTTACCTGTGATCCGCAGACGGTAATCAACGATAAGAAAGTAACCGACCACCACGCAGTAATCCCTACCAGAAATCTCAAGGACGCAGACCTTTCTGCCCTTCCTGCGGGAGAAAAAGCGGTGCTGGAGCTGGTGGCTCTGCGTCTGATGTGCGCCGTAGCCCAGCCCCATATCTATTCGGAAACCGTTGTGATTGCAGCGTGTGCCGGTGGGGAGTTTACCACAAAAGGGAAAACAGTGAAGCACCTCGGATGGAAAGCACTGGAGGACGCTTACCGTGCCAAAATGAAGGATGCAGAGCCGAAAAAAGAGGGCGTAGAGAAAGCCCTGCCGGAGCTGACCGAAGGACAGACACTTTCGGTTTCTGCGGCAATCGTCAAAGAAGGCAAAAGCAGTCCGCCTCAGCACTTTACGGAGGACACCCTATTGTCCGCAATGGAGACTGCCGGGAAAGATGATATGCCAGAGGATGCTGAGAGAAAAGGTCTGGGGACACCGGCCACCCGTGCCGGTATTTTGGAAAAGCTGGTATCTGCCGGTTTTCTGGAGCGAAAAAAGAACAGAAAAACGGTGCAGCTTCTTCCTTCCCACGATGCAGTATCCCTTATCACGGTGCTGCCGGAACAACTGCAATCGCCGCTTCTGACTGCCGAGTGGGAGTATCGCCTGGGCGAGATCGAGCGCGGGCAGCTTGCCCCAGAGGAGTTTCTGGACGGGATCAGCACCATGCTGAAAGATCTGGTGGGGACTTATCAGGTCATCAAGGGAACTGAGTACCTGTTCACTCCGCCCCGTGAGGTGGTGGGCAAATGCCCTCGCTGCGGCGGTGAAGTTGCAGAACTGCAAAAAGGCTTCTTCTGTCAGAATGATTCTTGCAAATTTGCAATCTGGAAAAACAACAAATGGTGGGCTGCCAAGAAAAAACAGCCGACCAAAGCTGTGGTGTCTGCGCTGCTGAACGATGGCTGTGTCCGTGTGACGGGGCTATATTCGGAGAAAACCGGCAAGACCTACGATGCCACTGTGGTTTTGGAGGACGATGGACAGTATGCCAACTTCAAGCTGGAATTTGACCAGCGGAAAGGAGGCAGCCGATGAAGCTCTCTTTAGTGGAACGGGAAACCATTCTCCTCTATAACCAGGCAGAACCAATGGCTGAGGTCTATACCCACGATCCTCGTCTGATGGAGAAGCTGGAACTGCTGGCAAAAAAGCATCCCGACCAGATCACCCGAAAGGACGCCCATAACTTTACCGTCCCCAAGCGGTGTGTATCAGTCCGGGAGCCATACAGCACCGAGCGTCGCAAAGCTGCCAGTGAGCGTGCGAAAGCCGCCGGATACCAGCCCCCTGTGAAAAAGTCCGGCAGTTAAAGGCACATGGCAGAGAATGTATTTGAAGCGGTCAAGCAGTCGGTCAGCACCAGAGATGCGGCAGCGTTTTATGGGATCGAGGTCAAACGAAATGGCATGGCCTGCTGTCCCTTTCACGATGATAAGAACCCCAGCATGAAGGTAGACCAGCGGTTCCACTGCTTTGGCTGCGGTGAAGATGGGGATGTGATCGACTTTACCGCAAAGCTCTTTGACCTCTCCCCAAAAGAAGCGGCAGAGAAATTGGCACAGGACTTTGGCCTGATCTATGACAGTCAGGCCTCTCCCCGTAGGAGATATGTCCGGCAGAAAACAGAGGCACAAAAGTTTCGGGAGGACCGGCAGCGGTGTTATCGCGTACTGTCCGATTACTACTATCTGCTGAAAAAATGGGAGGCCGACAATTCTCCCCGGACACCGGAGGAAGAACCGCACCCCCGTTTTGTGGAAGCAATCCAGAAGAAAACCTATGTAGAGTACCTGTTGGACCTTTTTCTTTATGAAAGTGAAGAAGAACAAAAGGCATGGATTGCAGAACACACAGCAGAAATCACACACTTGGAAAGGAGATTGAAAATCATGGCTGAGAATAAACCCACCAATCGAGAACGGCTAAGGGAAATCACATATGGCATCGAGCAGGGTATCAAAGAACTGTTTGAAAGCGAAAAGTATATGCGTTATCTGTCCGTCATGTCCCGATTTCACCGCTATTCGGTAAACAACACCATGCTCATCTATATGCAGAAGCCGGACGCCACTTTGGTAGCCGGATACAATAAGTGGAAAGACCAGTTTGAGCGTCATGTAAAAAAGGGCGAGCATGGCATTACCATCATCGCCCCAACACCGTACAAGAAGAAAATCGAGGAGCAGAAGCTGGACCCGGATACCAAGGCTCCGATTCTGGATAAAGACGGAAAGATCGTCACAGAGGAAAAAGAAATCGAGATTCCCATGTTTCGTCCGGTCAAGGTCTTTGATGTGAGCCAGACCGACGGGAAACCTTTGCCGGAGCTTGCTTCCTCCCTTTCCGGCAATGTGCCAAATTATGAGGCATTCATGGAGGCCCTGCGCCGCAGCGCACCGGTGCCGATTACTTTTGAAGCAATGGCCGCCGATACGGACGGCTATTTTTCTGCCGATCATCAGAAAATTGCCATTCGCCAGGGCATGAGCGAGGTGCAGACGGTTTCGGCCACAGTACACGAGATTGCCCACAGCAAGCTCCACAATCAGAAAAAGATTCAGATTGCCAATGACGAGCAATATCAGGAAATCGAGCTGTTTGATAAACCCGGTCTGTTCTCCAATGGGCGGATTGTCCGTGATAATCTGCCGGAGGGCGTTTATTGCTATGACCTGCGCGGTTCTGACTACGACCCCGGAGAGCCGGTCTGTGTAGAAGAACAAGTGGTTGTAAACCATGCAGGTTCCGTTCTGCTGACAGAGCCGCTGGAGCTGGCGGAAGATGGACGCCTGATGCTGACCGAGGAAGAAGGGCTGAATTTTGTTGGCGGCTTTTCTACCCTCACCCAGTTTTTGCAAGAACAGAGGAAAGACCGCCACACGGAGGAAGTGGAGGCTGAAAGCATCTCCTATGCGGTCTGCAAGTATTTTGGCATTGAAACCGGAGAAAACAGCTTCGGCTATATTGCAAGCTGGAGTCAGGGCAAGGAACTGAAAGAGCTGAGAGCCAGTTTGGAGACCATCAATAAGACCTCCGGCACTTTGATCTCTGACATTGAGCGCCACTATAAGGAAATATGCAAAGAGCGTGGGATTGATCTCCATGCAAAGGCAGAGCCGGAAACCGCCCCGATAGAGCAGCCAACCGGCAATCTGACTTACTATGTGGCAGAGTGCATGGAGTTTTCAAACCTTGGAGAATATCACGATAACCTGTCTTTGGAGGAGGCGGTCCGCATCTATCAGGAAATTCCGGCAGAGCGAATGAACGGGGTCAAAGGGATTGGGTTTGAGCTGAAAGATGGAAGCGACTATGAAGGACCGTTTCCGATTTTGACTGGACAGACCATTGACCTGGACACCATTCAGGCAATCGACTATTACCGTGATAATCCGTTGGTGCAAAAAGCGGTAAAGGAACTGGCTGCGGCCATGCCGGAAATGGAAGTGCTGGGGGCGGATGCCAACCAGCAGGAGGCTTTGTTTCTGATCAACGATGCCACCTATCTTCATATCCAGTCCTGTGACAGCGGATGGGACTATACCCTTTACGATGCCGCATCCATGAAAGAGCTGGATGGTGGTCAGCTGGATATGCCGGAGCTTTCCCGCAAAAATGCAGTTCTCCAGATTTGTGATGACAACAATCTGGACAGCACTTCGCTCAGACACGCTCCTATGTCCATGATTGAGACCTTGCAGGAAGCGGCCTATCAGCAAATGCAGGCAGAGACCAGTCAGATGATTGCTTCTTCCCAGTTGCCGGAGGCACAGGAGCAGGCACTGGATGAATACCCCATGCCTGATGAGCAGGTCTCCACACCGGATATGCAGGAATATGGCTACTCCTATGATGGGATGCTCCCTGTTACCAGAGAACGGGCGCTGGAACTGGATGCCGCTGGTTTGACCGTCTATGTGCTGCATGAGGACAATACGGAGAGCATGGTGTTTGACCCGCAGGAAATCATGGATCATGGCGGTCTTTTTGGCGTGGACCGTGAGGAATGGGAGAAAAGCCTCAGTTCCACGAAAAGGTCATGGAGCGCCAGGAACATCAGCAGGAACGGGAACAGGCATTTCTTGCTCAGAACAGAGATTGCTTTGCCATCTATCAGGTGAGCCGTGACGATCCGCAGAATGTGCGCTTTATGAATTTGGACTGGCTAAAGTCCCATGATATTTCCGTAGACCGCAGCAATTATGACCTCATTTACACCGCTCCGCTGAGGGAGTCTGGCACGGTACCGGAGCAGCTGGAAAAACTCTATCAGCAATTCAATCTGGAAAAACCCGTGGACTTTCACAGTCCCTCCATGAGTGTCAGCGACATCGTTGCGATCAAGCAGGACAGTAAGGTATCCTGTCATTACTGCGACAGCGTTGGTTTTACCCAGATCTCCGGATTCCTGCCGGAAAATCCGCTGAAAAATGCGGAGATGGCCGTGGAGGACGATTACGGCATGATCGACGGTATCATCAACAATGGCGCAAAAGAACCTACGGTGGCAGAGCTGGAACAGCAGGCCCGAAGTGGTCAGCCCATTTCCCTGATGGATCTGGCTGCCGCTGCCCATCGGGAGGAACGGGAAAAGAAAAAGTCCGTCATGGAGCAGCTGAAAAGCCAGCCCAAGGCAGAACACAAAAAGACAGCGCCCAAAAAGAGTGCGGAAAGGGAGATTTGATATGGGAAACTTTACTTTTGAGGAAATGAACCTGATGTGCATTTACAATACCGGTAGCCGCACCGGATTGATCGACAGCCTGCGTGAGATGCGCGGCGAGCTGGCCCCGGAGGAAACCGAGCTGCGGGAGTTGACAGACAGCGCACTGGGCAAGCTCCAGGCCATGAGTGATGCCGAGTTTGCCGAGCTGGAGTTGTACCCGGATTTTGACCAGTAAACACCATAATCGCAGGGATGGGGTGGCAATATGCCACCCCACCTCTTTACCCCAAAACCGAAAGGAGGACAGAACACTATGCCAACCAAAGCTGAACTATATGCACAGATGGCGGAGAAGATGGCAACGCAGCTCACGGGGAGCTGGCAGGAATGGGCAGGGTTTCTCACCACTGCTTCCCGACTTTACAAATACCCGTTCCATGAACAGCTGATGATCTACGCCCAGCGACCGGACGCCACCGCCTGTGCGGAGTACGATTTGTGGAATGAAAAGATGGGCCGGTATGTAAGGCGCGGTTCCAAGGGAATCGCTCTGGTGGACGATTCCGGGGACAGGCCCCGCCTGCGTTATGTCTTTGATATTTCCGACACCGGAACCCGTGAACATTCCCGCACTCCCTGGCTGTGGCAGCTGGAGGAGCGCCATTTGGATTCGGTGCAGGCCATGCTTGAGCGCACCTATGATGTTTCCGGTGATGACCTTGCCGGACAGCTCACCGAGGTAGCCGGAAAACTGGCTGAGGAATACTGGACGGAGCATCAGCAGGACTTCTTCTATATCGTTGACGGTTCCTTTTTGGAGGAATATGATGAGTTTAACATCGGAGTACAGTTCAAGGCAGCAGCCACCGTCAGTATCACTTACGCTTTGATGTCCCGCTGTGGACTGGAGCCGGAACGCTACTTCGACCACGAAGATTTCATGGCAATCTTTGATTTCAACACCCCGTCCACCATCGGGGCGCTGGGAACAGCGGTCAGCCAGATCAACCAGCAGGTGCTGCGGCAGATCGGCGTTACCGTCCGAAATGCAGAGCGCGAAGCCAACCAAGAAAGGAGCAAACAAGATGAACAATCCCATGACCTATATCCAGAACGGAGACTATCTGATTCCCGACCTGAAGCTGAGCCAGCAGCCGGAGAAAACCCTGGGCAAGTACGGCAGGATGAGGAAAACCTACCTGAAGGAACACCGTCCCATCCTCTACAACCAGATGCTGATGAGCGAGAAGTTGTACCAGCACCTTCTGGAGATCGACGAGACCGCCCAGAGCAGACTGGAGCAGATGATGCCCCAGCTGGCGAAAGAAGCGGGAGCCACCGAGCAACTGAAAGCCAGCGATCCCATGAAGTGGGTGGGGCTGATGAACACTTGCAAAGCCCAGGCAGAGGAGATCCTGATGGCGGAGCTTATCAACAGCTGACCCTAAACCTGTTCCTTTCCGAAGCGGAACAGATCCAATCCATAGATGAAGCAGAGAATGTAGCGCATACATCCTCTGCTTTTTCTTTTGCCCAAAATGACATCGACCATGTGCTGCGTTTGGGCGGCAATACAGACCGTCAAAGGGAGCGTGTGGTTGCAGCCTTTGAAAAGCAGAAAACCACCGCTGAGATTACCGAGATACTGAAAACGCTGTACCACGGCGGCAATGGCCTTGGCAGTGTGAGCGCATGGTATGCCGAGGATGGTATCCATCTTTCCCATGGGAAGTCTGTCCGTTATGACAGGTCTGCCCAGGTCATTTCCTGGGAGAGCGCCGCAGAGCGTATCGGGGAGCTTTTGGAGAGCGGCCAGTTTGCCTCCAATGTGGAGCTTGCAGAAGTGGCAGGCTATGAACGCTCCCTCCTTGCAGAAAAGCTCTGGTATCTGTATCACGATCTCAGTGAGGGTGCCAGAGAAGCCGGATATTTGTCCTGCCTGTCAGAGATCAAAGGCAATGGTTTCCCGGAGGAGACTCGCCGCCTGACGGAGCAGCTGAGTGACCCGGCTTTCCGCCAGACCCTCAAGGAAGAATACGCCGCCTTCTGGACTGCCTATCAGCAGGACCGTGACCTGTTGCGTTTTCACTATCACAGACCAAGGGAGATCTGGGAGAACCTGAAGGACCTTGACCTGCCACGCAGGACCTTTTCTTCAGACCTTTCCCAAGTGCCAACCGTTCAGCACTTCATTACCGAGGATGAGATCGACGCCGCTATGACCGGCGGCAGCAGTTTCGCCGGAGGAAAAGGCCGTATCTATGCGTTCTTCATGGCAAACCATACGGATAAGGAGAAAGTGAGATTCCTCAAAGACGAGTATGGCATTGGCGGACGCTCTCATGCCCTGTCCGGCGCAACACACAGCGGTGAAGATCACGATGGGAAAGGACTGCACTATAAAAAGCAGGACTGCCCGGATGTTCACTTGAACTGGGAAAAGGTTGCCAAGCGCATTACCTCACTTGTCCAGAAAGACCGCTATCTTACCGAACAGGAACAGGCACAGTATGACAAGATCCAGTCTGAACAGGAACTGGCCGAAGAAGATGCCATTCAAGCCCAGCAGCCGGAGATGGATGAAGAAACACCAAAGCCTACCCTTGGGGAGCAGTTTGAGCAGTATAAGCCTGTGGTGACTGCCGCCATTTCTGAGGATACCGCATACCGCAATGCCTGCGGGCATTCTGACCGTGAAAATGCTGTCATCGAGGGTAATGCCGCTGTGCGCCGTGCAGTCCTTGGTTCTAAGGATATGGAGCTGATCTGACTCTATTCGGATGTGCCGGAGTTCCGTCAGCGTTTACACCGGGAAGTGATCGACGAGACCTATCCAAAGCTCCATGAGCTTCTGCGCCCTCTTTCTCAGGAAGATATTGATACTGCCCTTTGTGCATGGAACGGCAATATCGAGAGTAAACACGCTGTTGTCCGCTATATGAAAGACCATGCAAGAGAAAAAGATACCGCCGCATGGCTGTCTCAGGAATACGGCGGCAGTAACAGCAACAGCCTGTTCGTTGTCCGTGCCGGCAGCCCGGAGGAAACGCAGCTGCCCTGGCCGAAGGTACAGCGCCGGATTGCCCAGCTCATTCAGGAGGACCGGTTCTATACCGAAGAAGAACAGGACCGTTTTGACGACATCGACCCCATCGCCATCCGGGAAGCTCTGGAAGAAAGAGGGATCGTGAACGGACAGGTGGCAGACCCGGAAAAACTGGACAATGATCCGTTTATCCAACAGGTGATGTCAGATGCAGAGCAGATCGCAGATGCCGAGACAGAGCAGACTTCCGAAGTTTCCATTTCCGATGAGGAATATGACACAGTTCGCCGCCCAATTCCGCAAAGAACCTCCTATGACCCAGCCGCCCCGGTCTATGCCGTGGGCGATACTGTGTATATCGAGGATGACGCCTATCAGATCACCGAGCTGCGGGAGGACACCGTACAGCTTCTGCCCACCGGGATGGTATATCCCATCTACCGGGCAGAGCGCAAAGAACAGTTCGAGCAGCTGCTTCGGGCAGACCGCCGCAATGCTTACTATACCGAGTTTCTTCCTATTGACCCGGACAAGGCAGATCAGGACTTGCGGGATGTATTGGCTCATGGACTGATGGATGAAGCGGATAAAAAGCAGATTTCCACGCTGCTGCAATCCGGCAGGAGCAACAGCGAGATCGCCTACTGGCTGAGCAGAGCCTATTCCGGTGAGATCGAGACACTGAATCTGGAGACCGGCGATATTGCCGATTACCGTACCACGGCACAGGGCATAGAACTGGAAGTCATGGATGCAGAGGAAAAGCGTCTGGCTATGCTGTATTTCCGCTGGGATGAGGTTGCACCTTTGCTGCGCGGGATGTATGCCCGTCAGCAGGACGGTTTTGGACAGAAACAGCCCCAACCGACTGCCGAATCCCCGACCTTCCATTCCGAGACCATGGCCGTCCATCCGGGCGATAAGAACAATCTGCCTTATGATGTGGTGGTGGAACGGTTGCATATGGAGGAGCCGGAGCCGCCAGCCCCTGCAACAGAGCCGGAGAAAACCTTTGAGGAAGTGCTGGATGAACACCCGGTTTCCATTCAGGTCAACGGCCAGTGGCAGACCTTCCCCAATGCCAAAGCTGCCGAGGAAGCCTCCTATGAGGAATACAAGGCTAACCTGCGCCGCAATGCACAGAACTTCCGCATTACCGATGAGCATTTGGGCGAAGGCGGTCCAAAAGCCAAGTTCCAGGCAAATGTTAATGCCATTCGTTTGCTGAAAGAGCTGGAATCTGCCGGACAGCAGGCAAGCCCCGAACAACAGGAGGTTCTTTCTCGATATGTGGGCTGGGGCGGTCTCTCTGATGCGTTTGACCCAGAGAAACCGGCATGGGCTTCCGAGTATACCCAGCTAAAAGAACTGCTGACCCGGTCGGAATACGCTGCCGCCAGAAGCTCTACCCTCAATGCCCATTACACCAGCCCTACGGTTATCCAGGCAATCTATGAAGCGGTGGGGCGCATGGGCTTTGAGACCGGAAATATTTTGGAGCCATCTATGGGTGTGGGCAACTTCTTCGGTATGCTGCCGGAGGAAATGAGAAACAGCCGTCTATATGGTGTGGAGCTTGACCCGGTTTCCGGGCGTATCGCAAAGCAGCTCTATCCCAAGGCGGACATCACAGTAGGCGGCTTTGAGACTACTGACAGGCGGGACTTCTTTGACCTTGCCATCGGCAATGTGCCTTTCGGTCAGTATCAGGTTCGAGATAAAGCCTATGACAAGCTGAATTTCAGCATCCACAACTACTTTTTTGCCAAAGCACTCGACCAGGTGCGTCCCGGCGGCGTGGTAGCTTTTGTGACCTCCCGATATACCATGGACGCCAAGGATTCCACCGTGCGCCGCTATCTTGCCCAGCGTGCCGAGCTGCTGGGAGCGATCCGTCTGCCTAATGACGCGTTCAAAAAGAATGCCGGTGCCGAGGTTGTATCGGACATCATCTTTCTCCAAAAGCGGGATCGCCCGCTGGACATCGTGCCGGAATGGAGCCAGACCGGACAGACGGAGGACGGGTTTGCCATTAACCGGTATTTTATCGACCACCCGGAAATGGTGCTGGGCAGACAGGAGCCGGTAAGCACTGCTCATGGTATGGACTACACCGTGAACCCCATCAAGGGACTGGAGCTTTCCGACCAGCTGCATGATGCTGTGAAGTACATTCATGGCACTTATCAGGAGGCAGAGCTGCCGGAGCTGGGCGAAGGCGAAGCCATTGACACCTCCATTCCTGCCGACCCCAATGTGAAGAACTATTCCTATGCCATTGTAGACGGGCAGGTGTACTATCGGGAAAACAGCCGCATGGTGCGCCCTGACCTCAACGCCACCGCCGAAGCCCGCGTGAAAGGTCTTGTGGGACTGCGTGATTGTGTGCAGGAACTGATCGACCTTCAGATGGATGCAGCGGTTCCAGACAGCACCATTACCCAAAAGCAGGCGGAACTGAACAGCCTCTATGACAGCTTTTCTGCAAAATATGGCCTTATCAATGACCGTGCAAATCGGCTGGCCTATGCAGATGATTCTTCCTATTACCTGCTCTGTGCGCTGGAAGTCATCGACGAGGACGGGAAACTGGAACGTAAGGCGGATATGTTCACCAAACGAACCATCAAGCCCCATCAGGCAGTGGCTACTGTGGATACGGCAAGCGAAGCACTGGCGGTGTCCATCTCGGAAAAAGCCTGCGTAGATATGAGCTATATGAGTCGGCTTACCGGAAAAACAAAAGAAGCACTGGCCGGAGAACTGCAAGGCGTGATCTTCCGTGTGCCGGGACAGCTGGAACAGGACGGCACACCCCATTATGTGACTGCTGATGAATACCTTTCCGGCAATGTACGCCGCAAACTGCGTCAGGCGCAGCGGGCGGCACAGCAGGACCCTTCTTTTGCAGTCAATGTGGAAGCTCTTAACGCCGCCCAGCCCAAAGACCTGGATGCGTCGGAAATTGAGGTGCGTCTGGGCGCTACCTGGATTGACAAGGAGTACATCCAGCAGTTTATGTACGAGACCTTCAACACCCCGTTTTATCTCCAGCGCAGCATTGAGGTCAACTATTCCTCCTTTACTGCTGAATGGCAGATCAAGGGGAAATCTTCTGTATCCTACAACGATGTGGCAGCTTATACCACCTACGGAACCAGCCGCGCCAACGCCTACAAGATTCTGGAGGATTCCTTAAACCTGCGGGATGTCCGTATCTATGACACCATAGAGGACGCAGACGGAAAAGAGCGCCGCGTACTAAACGCCAAGGAGACCACTCTGGCTGCCCAAAAACAGCAGGCTATCCGGGAAGCCTTTAGGGACTGGATCTGGAGAGACCCGGAGCGCCGCCAGACTTTGGTGCGCCAGTATAACGAAGAAATGAACTCTACCCGTCCCCGCGAGTATGATGGCAGCCATATCACTTTTGGCGGCATGAACCCGGCCATTACCCTGCGGGAACACCAGAAAAGTGCCATCGCCCATGTGCTGTATGGCGGAAATACCCTGCTGGCACACGAAGTAGGCGCGGGCAAAACCTTTGAGATGGTGGCCGCTGCGATGGAAGCCAAACGCCTGGGCTTGTGCCAGAAATCTCTCTTTGTGGTTCCCAACCACCTGACTGAGCAGTGGGCATCGGAGTTTCTGCGCCTCTATCCTTCTGCCAACATCTTAGTCACAACCAAAAAGGACTTTGAGACCCATAACCGCAAGAAGTTCTGCGCCCGTATTGCGACCGGTGACTACGACGCCATCATCATGGGACACAGCCAGTTTGAGCGTATCCCCATCAGCCGGGAGCGTCAGGAACGGCTTCTCTATGAGCAGATCGACGAGATCACCGAGGGTATTGCAGAGGTGCAGGCCAGCGGCGGCGAGCGTTTTACCGTCAAGCAGCTGGAGCGTACCCGCAAATCGCTGGAAGCCAGGCTGGAAAAGCTACAAGCCGAGGGGCGAAAAGATGATGTGGTAACTTTTGAGCAGCTGGGTGTGGACCGGCTGTTTGTGGACGAGGCCCACAACTATAAAAACCTGTTTCTATACACAAAAATGCGGAATGTGGCTGGTCTTTCCACATCGGATGCGCAGAAATCCTCCGATATGTTTGCCAAGTGCCGCTATATGGATGAGATCACCGGAAATCGTGGCGTGATTTTTGCCACCGGCACACCGGTCAGCAACTCCATGACCGAACTTTACACCATGCAGCGGTATCTCCAGTATGACCGCCTGCAAGAACTGAGCATGACCCATTTCGACTGCTGGGCCAGCCGTTTCGGAGAAACCGTCACGGCGCTGGAACTGGCCCCGGAGGGAACCGGCTATCGGGCGCGCACCCGATTCTCCAAGTTTTTCAACCTGCCGGAGCTGATGAACCTGTTCAAAGAGGTGGCGGACATCAAGACCGCCGACCAGTTGAACCTGCCCACCCCGGAAGTGGAATACCACAACATCGTGGCACAGCCCACCGAACATCAGCAGGAAATGGTGAAGGCACTCTCTGAGCGCGCTTCCGAAGTACACAGAGGCAGTGTGGACCCGTCGGTGGATAATATGCTCAAGATTACCTCGGATGGCCGTAAGCTGGGCCTGGACCAGAGAATCGTCAACCAGATGCTGCCGGATGAACCTGGCACAAAGGTCAATCAGTGCGTGGACAACATCATGCAGATCTGGCGGAATGGCAAAGCTGACAAGCTGACCCAGCTGGTGTTCTGCGACATTTCTACACCGCAGGCAAAAGCCCCTGCAAGCAAGGCGGCGAAAACGCTGGATAATCCACTGCTTCACGCATTGGAAGGCACTGTGCCTCTGCCGGAGCAGGAACCGATCTTTACGGTATATGACGATATTCGTCAGAAACTCATTGCTCAGGGGATGCCTGCCGACCAGATCGCTTTTATCCATGAAGCCAATACCGAAGTGCGGAAAAAGGAGCTGTTCTCTAAAGTCCGTACCGGTCAGGTTCGTGTCCTCTTAGGCAGCACCGCCAAGATGGGCGCAGGCACCAATGTGCAGGATCGCCTTGTGGCGCTGCATGATTTGGACTGCCCGTGGCGGCCGGGAGACCTTGCCCAGCGCAAGGGCCGTATCGAGCGCCAGGGCAACCAGAACCCTCTTGTCCATGTGTACCGCTATGTCACGGAGGGAACCTTTGACGCATACCTCTGGCAGACGGTGGAAAACAAACAGAAATTCATCAGCCAGATCATGACTTCTAAATCACCGGTGCGTTCCTGCGATGATGTGGATGAAACAGCCCTCAGTTTTGCCGAGATCAAGGCTCTGTGTGCCGGAGATCCCCGCATCAAGGAGCGTATGGATTTGGATGTGGAGGTATCCCGCCTGAAGCTGATGAAAGCCGACCACCAGAGCAAGCAATATCGTCTGGAGGACCAGCTGCTCAAATACTTCCCGGAGGAGATTGAAAAGCACAAAGGTTTTATCAAGGGCTTTGAATCCGATCTGGAGGTTTTGACAGCTCACCCGCACCCGGAGGACGGTTTTGCTGGTATGGAGATTCGTGGAGACCTGCTGACCGATAAGGAGAACGCCGGTGCAGCCCTTTTGGATGCCTGCAAGGAGGTCAAAACCTCCGATTCGGTGCAGATTGGCAGTTACCGTGGATTCACTATGTTGGTGGAATTTGAAGCGTGGAAACAGGAATATACGCTCCTGCTGAAAGGACAAATGACCCATCGGGCGACCCTGGGTACAGACCCGCGCGGAAATCTTACCCGTATCGACAACGCACTGGCGCAGATGCCCCAGCGTTTGGAAGCGGTCAAAAATCAGCTGGAGAACCTTTACCAGCAGCAGGCCGCAGCCAAGGAGGAAGTAGGAAAGCCGTTCCTTTATGAAGAAGAACTGAGAAGCAAAAACGCCCGTCTGGTGGAGTTGGATACCCTGCTCAACATCGACGGAAAGGGGCAGGCACACACCGAGTCTGTTGTTGCCAAAAGCACACGGCCTTCGGTGCTGGATAACCTAAAACGCCCGGTGCAACCCCGTAGTACAGACAAGAAACCAAAACAGCATGAGGAGGTGCGATAACATGAATACTAACGATCTGAATACAGCCCTTTATGAAAAGATGGCTGCCGAACAGGACAAGTTCCGGGACTGGCTGAAAAGCCAGCCCCCGGAAGAAGTCTTAAACCATGCCTATGAGTACACCATCCGCGAGGACATCGTGATGGCAATGGAGGAACTGGAGTTGACCGACACCCAGGCTCAGGCACTTTTGGAATCGCCCTCTCCGCTGGCAGATGTGTACCGCTATTTTGAAAAGCTGGAGACCGGCTATATGGATGTGATCCGGGACAGCATTGAAAGCCGTGCCGACGATGTGTGCAGGGCGCAGGAAGAATTACGAACTGCCCCTCTCTACCCCCATTCTGCCGCCTATGCGTCCGAGCATGGAGAGATGGCACAATATAACCGTTCGTATCAGGCAAACAGCGCCTGCAAAGAAGCCATTGAGCAGACTATCAGCGCCCACTATGCAGAGAACCGGCTGGATACGGAGGCGGCGGTCAAAGATGTGCAGGAAAAGTTCGGGACAGAACGGGTACAGTTTATTCTTGCCAACACCATCCAGCACAAGAACCATGACGGGCGTATCTCTCAGGACAATAAAGCCTGGGCAAAAACCATTCCCATGCCGGAGGACAGCGATGCTTCCCGCCACTGTGCCTATCTGGTTGTGGATGGGGTCAATCCCGGTCTGACCGATCTGTTCACCAGACAGTTCCGAAAAGTTGCTCAAGAACAGCAGAAAAGTTCTGTCCTGCAAAAGCTCAAACAGGAGCTGCCCGCCCATAAGTCTGCCGCCCCGAAAAAACGGGAGCCGGAGAGATAACCATGGCAAAGCGCAAGCGGGATGTTCCGGTTTTGTTTTGGGTGTCCGCAGAAGAACTGGAGCTGATCCATCAAAAGATGCAGCAATACGGGACAGAGAATTTGAGCGCCTATCTGCGGAAAATGGCTGTGGACGGCTATGTGGTGCAGCTGGATTTGCCGGAACTGAAAGAACTGGTATCCCTGCTGCGCCGGAGCAGCAACAACTTAAACCAGCTGACCCGCAAGGTGCATGAGACCGGGCGGATTTATGATGTCGATTTGGAGGATATATCCCAGCGGCAGGAACAGTTATGGGACGGAGTTAAAGAGATACTGACGCAACTCTCCAAACTTTCGTAACCGGGACAAATACCCCATTTGCGGAGGGAGGAACGGCGTTTCTTCGCCGCGCCTTCCTCCGCTTTTTCTTTTTGCCCGTATCCTTGCCTTTTGGCTGTGAGACAGGGATAATGGAATCAGGAACAGGAACTGTGATTTTGAGAGGAGGCATAACAATGAGGGCATTGGTATTTTTGTTGAAACTGCTGTTGAAGATCGTGATGGTTCCGGTGATTCTGGCGCTGACCCTGTTCGTTTGGATTTGTGTGGGGATCGTCTATGTCTCCGGTCTGGTGCTGGGGCTTATCAGCATGATGGTTGCACTGTTGGGTGTGGCGGTTCTGCTGATCTGTTCACTGCAAAACGGCATTATCCTGCTGGTGATGGCATTCCTTATTAGTCCCTATGGTCTGCCGATGGCTGCCATCTGGCTGCTGGGCAAGGTGCAGGACTTGAAGTTTGCCATTCAGGATTTGGTTTATGGATAAAATGCGCGGTCACAAAAAATGCCAGACAGTGTCTGTTAAATTGCTATATTTACTTCCGTGCCACATTCGTGTATAATAGTAGCACGAAAGGAAGTGATGAATGTGACCAAATCAGAACGGTTTGAGCAGTTAGACAGACTTCTGACCGAGCATGATGGGATGCTGCAAACCGCACAGGTAATCGCCAGCGGAATTGTAAAACCCATTTTTTATGAATATGTCAAAGAGAAAAATCTTCAGCAGGTTGCTCACGGAATTTATGTCTCCGAGGACACCTGGATTGATGCGATGTTTCTGTTACATCTGCGATGTGGTCAGGCAGTATTTTCCCATGAATCGGCGCTATTTTTCCATGACCTGACAGACCGGGAACCATCTCCATACGCTATCACGGTGCGCAGAGGGTACAGCACCACTCGCTTAAAGGCAGAGGGGCTTTCTGTTTACACCATCAAACCAGAACTATATGAGGTAGGGTTGACAACTGGCCAAACACCTTTTGGGCATACGGTTCCTATCTATGATATGGAGCGCACCATCTGCGATCTGCTCCGCAGCCGGAACAACATGGAGACACAGACTTTTCAAGGAGCGCTAAAAATGTATGCCAGAAGAAAGGACAAGGATCTGCGGACTTTGATGCGGTATGCCGGTATGTTCCGGGTTGAAAAAATTTTACGGCAGTATTTGGAGGTGCTTTTATGATAAAAACAGCAAGGCAGCTAAAAGATTTGATTCGCAATCTTTCCAGAGAAAAATCTGCGGATGCACAGCTTTTAATGCGAAACTATATGATGGAGCGTTTTCTGGAGCGTATTTCCCTTTCTGAATATCGTGATAAATTTATTCTGAAAGGCGGGATGCTGGTAGCGGCAATGGTTGGACTGGATGCCCGTTCCACGATGGACTTGGACGCTACTGTAAAAGGAGCCAATGTTAATGTAGAGGACATCGAGAACCTGATTTCTGCTATTGTGAGTGTACCGATTGATGATGGCGTCAAATTTCAGCTGAAAAGCATTTCAGAGATTATGGATGAAGCGGAGTATCCTGGGATTCGGGTCAGCATGACTACAACCTTTGACGGTGTGGTGACACCTTTGAAGATTGACATTTCCACAGGGGATGCCATTACCCCAAGGGAGGTACGCTACTCTTTCAAGCTGATGCTGGAAGATCGCTCCATTGACATTTGGGCATACAATCTGGAAACCGTTCTGGCTGAAAAGCTGGAAACAATCATCACCAGAACCACCACCAACACCCGCATGAGAGATTTCTATGACATTTATATTCTGGATCAGCTCCACGGGAACACATTGAACCGGCAGACGCTCCATGATGCGCTGCGGGCCACTGCCCACAAACGCGGGACAGAACAACATCTTGCAGAAGCTGCCGAAGTTTTTGAAGAAGTGGAAAATAGTCCGGTGATGCAGAAACTTTGGGAATCGTACCGTAAAAAATTTTCCTATGCGGCAGATCTGGAGTGGAACATCATCATGGGGGCGGTTCGCAGTTTATATGCGCTCAGTGAAAAGGAATCGAGCCTATGAAGAAGCATGGACATTATTGTAAAGTCTGCGGAGAATATAAGGCTAACGAAAAATTTTCCGGCAAAGGTCATGCGGCGCACATCTGTAAATCCTGTGCTTCTTTATCGCCGGAGAAACAAGCGGAGCAAATGACAGTAAACCGCTTACTGAATCTCCCTTGGCGGTTATCAAAGGAGCAGATTTCCTGGCTGAAAAACCGAATGAAAGATAAGCGCCCGGAAGTTCGTGCACTGGCAAAAGAACAATACGAGATGAGGTTTCCTCCGAAGCGGTTAGAGGACATCGAGGACGATTTTATAGAATAGCAAAAGCGGTCTGCATCATGCAGGCCGTTTCTTTTTTAGAAAGGAGGCCCTTCTATGGCAACCACACGCATCATGCCCCTGCATATCGGCAAGGGGCGCACTGAGAGCCGAGCAATCAGCGACATCATTGATTATGTGGCAAATCCGCAAAAGACCGACAACGGAAAACTAATTACCGGCTATGGCTGTGACAGCCGGACCGCCGATGCAGAGTTCCTTCTGGCGAAGCGGCAGTATATCTCCGCCACCGGGCGGGTGCGCGGGGCGGACGATGTGATCGCTTACCATGTGCGCCAGTCATTCAAACCCGGTGAAATCACACCGGAGGAAGCCAACCGCCTGGGCGTGGAATTTGCCAAGCGGTTCACCAAGGGCAATCACGCCTTTGTGGTCTGCACCCACATAGACAAATCGCACGTTCATAATCACATCATCTGGTCGGCGGTCAATGCAGATTGTGACCGAAAGTTCCGCAACTTTTGGGGCAGCACCAGAGCCGTCCGACGCTTGAGCGATACCATCTGTATCGAGAACGGATTGTCCATTGTGGAGGACCCGAAACCCCACGGAAAAAGCTACAATAAGTGGCTGGGCGAACAGGCCAATCCCTCCCATCGGGAACAGCTACGGGTGATGATTGACCGAGCGCTGGAGCAGAAACCGGCGGACTTTGATGCGCTGTTGAAACTGCTTACAGAAATGGGCTGCGAAGTATCTCGGCGCGGGAAAGCAATCCGGCTCAAAGCTCCCGGCTGGAAGAATGTAGCCCGCATGGATGACAAGCTGGGGGCCGGGTACAGTGAAGCAGAAATCCGTGCGGTGCTGGCCGGTGAAAAACGGCATACGCCCCGTAAAAATTCCGCCGTGCAGCCGGAGCCGCCCAAGGTCAATCTGCTGGTGGACATTCAGGCAAAATTGCAGGCCGGAAAGGGTGCTGGCTATGCTCGATGGGCCAAAGTTTTCAATCTGAAGCAAATGGCGCAGACCATGAATTACCTGTCAGAGCATAACCTGCTGGAGTATGCGGTTTTGGAAGAAAAGGCTACGGCTGCCACGGCACATCACAATGAACTTTCGGCGCAGATCAAAGCGGCTGAAAAGCGCATGGCAGAGATCGCTGTTCTGCGTACTCACATCGTAAATTATGCCAAGACCCGTGAGGTCTATGTGGCATACCGCAAGGCGGGTTACTCTAAGAAATTCCGGGGGGAACATGAGGAAGAAATTCTGCTCCACCAGGCTGCTAAGAATGCCTTTGATGAGATGGGAGTCAAGAAGATTCCCAAGGTCAAAGAGTTGCAGACGGAGTACGCGAAATTGCTGGAAGAAAAGAAAAAGACCTATGCCGAGTACCGGCGTTCCCGTGAGGAAATGCGGGAGCTTTTAAGGGCAAAGGCAAATGTAGATCGAGTGCTGAAAATGGAGGTAGAACAGGATGTTGAAAAAGAAAAAGACCACGGCCAGCGGTAAGCTGGTCCTGGTCAAAAGCGTTCGCAGAACGCGCAGCCACAGAATGAAATTCTGTGTTCAAAGGGGCTTGGGGGCGCTGCCCTCAACAAGCAAGCGGAGAGGAAAATCACGGAGGGATTTTCTTCTCTGCGGGCCTGTGTGTATTAACACAGGCATTGCTTGCCTCTTTTCTCCGAAAATGAAAAGAACCAGTGAGAGAATCGTTAAATTTCACTCACTGGCTCAATTCGTTTCAAATTTCTCGGACAACTCTGTCAGTTCTTTCACCGTTTCCTGTGTGTGATGTAACAGGGTGTCACGCATTTCTGGCGGACAGGTGGAATAAAGCATTTTCATCTGATTGACACCTTCATCTTCCAGAGAAATATCTGGATTTATAAGCGTATCTAAAGAGATGTGCAGGACCTTTGCCAATGCTCTTAAAATCAAATAAGAGGGATTCATTTTCCCCTTTTCGATATTGGCGATTTGCTTTACAGAAACATGGCTCAGATCAGATAGCTCCTGCTGTGTTAGCTCTTTATTCTTTCGGGCTTCCCGCATTTTTTGCCCTAAAGCAGTTAAATCATCAATCGGCATAATCGTTCACCTCAATAATATTGTATTGTTCCGGTTTATATGATGGAATGACCTTATTATGCCTGACAAGATGTACGATTATATCGTTTTTCTTTTTTGACAGCATGGTTGCGGGCTTGTATTCTTCGAGCAAATGAAATATAATAAAATAAATTGTTAGAGGTGTGAACATGGATTACATGACGCTCAAAGAGGCAAGCGAAAAATGGGGCGTTTCGTCCCGTCAGATAAATTATTACTGCACCGATGGACGCATCCCCGGTGCTGTAAAAATGGCCGGTGTCTGGCTGATCCCCAAGGAGGCAGAGAAGCCAAAGGACAGACGGTATAACGAAAGCAGGTGATACAGTGCTGCATATAGCAATTTGTGATGATGAAAAAGACTTTGTTCAGTATTTGACCGACTTACTGAACCAATACAGCAAGGAAACAGGCCGGAACATAAAGATTACCCCGTACTATGACGGTATGGAGCTGATCGAGAAATACGATCCAACCATAGACCTGATTTTCCTTGATATTCAAATGAAGATGGTAGACGGACTTCATGCTGCCGAGCGCATCCGGCAGATGAACGAAACCGTGGGTATTATTTTCCTGACTACTCTTACACAGTATGGGCTTGAGGGATATAAATACCATGCGACGAACTACATCATTAAGCCCATGAAATATGCCCGGCTCAAATCAGAAATGGACAAATTCGTGGAGCGCAGCCAGAAAGAAGATATCCCCTCTCTGGTGATTACCAATGATACCGGCAAATATAAGGTGCCGCTGAAATCCATTCGATACGTTGAAACCTATAACCGCAATCTGATGTTCCATACCGAGCAGGAAAATATTATCTGCTATAAGAGCATGAAAGAGGTGGAACGGGAACTTTGCGACAAAGACTTTGTGCGCTGCCATACCAGCTATATTGTCAATCTGTTCTATGTGAAAGGCATCAAGAAGCTGGATATTGAATTGATTACAGGTGAGGTCATTCCCATCAGCCAGCCCAAACGGAAAGAATTTATGGAACGGCTGACGGACTATTGGGGGGATTTCTTATGATGCGCTTTTTTGAAATCCTCTCTTTTCTATTGGCATGGGGATATACAGCGGTTTTCTTTCTTATTCTGAAATCCTTTCTTCCTCTCCGCAAAAATGTGGTGCTGAAAGTTATAGCGTTTCTGGTTTGTGGCTATTTGGCTGATTCTATTATCTATTCCAATGATGCCGGAAGTCTGTTCGGTACGATGTTGTTGTTTTTTCTCTATGTTCTGCTGTTTTATCGTGGGACATTCATGGAGAAATTATCGGTCATGCTTGTTTTTTATCCAGCACTCATTGCCATTAACTACTTAATGCTTGACACCGGGGGCCGATTATTCAAAATCATAACCCAAGCAAGTTATGAGGAGACTTTGCAGTCCCCAACACTAATGCTCATCAGTACAGCTATTTATACAGTGTCACTTTTACTGCGCTTACTGTTCTGGATCGGCGCGTGGTTGGTTTTGCGGAGGTTTTTAGAAAAAATTCCGTCCCATCTTAACATAAAGACATGGCTTATTATTGATATGCTGATTCTTGCCTCATTTGTGGCAATCTTCACCATTATTTACTTTATGCCAGAAAATACTGCGATTGTTTATCCCATCTGTGGGGCTTCTATTTTTTCCAGTTTCGGGTGTATGTATCTGGCGGCCTATATCTATGATTCCATGCAGACGGCATACCGAGTACAGCAGATGGAAACACAGCGGGATTATTACAAAGAGCGCATTGCCGAAGAAGAACGTGTCCGCTCCATCTACCACGACCTGAAAAACCACCTGCTTGTCATGGAAAGCAGGCAGAATACAGCAGAAACCCGGCAGATGGCCGAAACGCTGCGATCTCAAATTGCAGACTATGAGGACTATGTGCATACAGGAAACGAGTTCTTGACATCATTCTAAAGGACAAGGCAGCAAAAGCCCGCGAAAAGCAGATTGATTTCTCGGCTTTGGTTGATTTCAAGGGTATGGACTTCATAGAGCCGTTGGACATCAGCACCATCTTCAGCAATGCCCTTGACAACGCTATGGAGGCCAGCGAACGGTTGCCGGAAGATCAACGATTGGTTACTGTCAAGGCCGAGCGTGTTCGGGATATGTTGATTATCACGGTGGAAAACAACACCTTACCGGGGACACGGCCAGCCGAGGGAACCACAAAGAAAGATCGTTTCGTACATGGCTTTGGTATTCCCAATATTAAAAAAGCCGTTGAAAAATACGACGGACAGTGCAGTTTCCATCAGGGGGATGGAACTTACCTGCTGAAAATCCTGATCCCGATTCCTTAACAGATTGACGCCGCTTCTTCACGAAGCGGCGTTTTTTTGTGCAGACTTAGTTTTTTCATTGTAGATGTTAGTTTACGCATTTTCCATTGTGCCTTTCTTTTGCCCGGATATAATGAAGAAAAAACACAAAAAGCAAAGAGAGGTTATAGAACATGAGTATTTTAAGCACCAAGCAACTGACAAAGCAATACGGCACCGAGCCGAATATTGTTAAGGCGCTGGACGGCGTAAGCATTTCGATTGAACCGGGCGAGTTTGTTGCCATCATCGGCACATCCGGCAGCGGCAAGTCAACCCTGCTGAATATGCTGGGGGGATTAGACCGCCCCACTTCCGGCTCTGTCAGGGTAGATAATTACGAGCTGGGCAAGCTGAAAGACGAGGACTTGACTGTGTTCCGCCGCCAGCGGATCGGTTTTATCTTTCAGAACTACAATCTGGTTCCCGTCTTGAATGTGTATGAAAATATCGTTATGCCCATCCAGCTTGACGGGAAAAAGTCGGATCAGAAATTTATCAAAGAGATCGTGGCTTTGCTGGGGCTGGAAAAGAAACTCTACAATATGCCCAACACTCTTTCCGGCGGCCAGCAGCAGCGCGTCGCCATTGCAAGAGCTTTAGCCAGCAAACCGGCAATCATCCTTGCCGACGAGCCGACCGGCAATCTGGACAGCAAGACCAGTGATGAAGTCATCGAGCTTTTGAAAGTCACCAGTCAGAAATTTCATCAGACCATTGTAATGATTACCCATAACCCGGAAATTGCAGCGCAGGCAGATCGTACCATTCATATCGAAGATGGCCGGATTGCAGAGTAAGGCGGTGATACCATGAAAAGACAAAAATCAATGATACGCACATTGACAAACCGCAGTTTCAAGGCAAACAAAACGCGCAATCTGGTTGCCATCTTTGCCATTGTTCTGACAACGGTAATGTTTACATCCCTGTTTGTCCTATCGCAGAGCATGGTTGAAAACCTGCGGAACATGAATTTTCAGCAGGCCGGATATAACAGCCATTTGAGTTCCGGCATCATGACGGACGCGGATGTGGAGAAGATCACCACCCATGAAGCTGTCCGGGACTTTGGCAAAAGCATTGTGGTTGGAATTGCTGAAAACAAGGAGTTGACCGGGCGACAGGTAGAAATCCGCTATGCGGACGAAAACTATGCCCGTTCCAGCTTTTCCTATCCCACCGAGGGAACCATGCCGGTGCAGGAAAACGAGATTGCTTTGGACACCATTACCCTTGATAAAATGGGGCTGCCTTATGAATTGGGGCAGAAAATCACCCTGCAATGGCGTAAGGACTTAAACGGTGAAGAAATCACCACCAGTATATTCACCCTCTCCGGCTATTGGAATGGAAATTCTGCTGCTATGGCAAGTATGGCATGGGTTTCCGAAGCCTTTGTTCAAAGCCAGTGTGCAGGTATCGACCAAGTGGAACAGTTGGCAAACGGGCAGGTATTAGGAACGGTGATGCTCCATATCGACCTATACAGCGACAGCAATTTGGAAGGGGCGGCGGAACAGATTTTAGCCGACACCGGCCTTTCCAATGTGTCCCTTTCTCCCAATGCCGCTTATGATTCCACAATGAACCAGAATATCAACCGTGAAGTTCTGCCGATGGCAATTTGCATGGTTCTGGTATTTGCAAGCGGTTATCTGATTATCTATAACATCTTTCAGATCTCCGTTGCCAGTGACATCCGCTTTTATGGCCGACTGAAAACTTTGGGGACAACCAAAAGACAGTTAAAGAAGATGATTTACGGACAGGCCAACCGCCTGTCGCTGATTGGTATTCCTATCGGGCTTGTGATCGGGTATCTGCTGGGGGCTGTGCTGGTGCCGGTAATGATAACCGGGACAACGGGAGAAGCCAAAACAGCGGTCAATCCCTATATCTTCATCGGCTCTGCGCTGTTTGCCTATTTGACGGTTCTGATCTCCTGCATGAAGCCTGCGAAAATCGCCGGTAAGGTTTCCCCAATGGAAGCTCTGCGCTACACCGACGCCGGAACGAACAGCAAACGGAAAACAAAGAAAAGCACCGGCGGCGCAAGCATCCCGAAGATGGCTCTGGCTAACTTAGGCCGGAACAAAAAGTGTACCATTACGGTAATCTGCTCCCTGACGCTGGGGCTTGTGCTGCTTTCATGTGTCTATGCGAAAAATGCCAGCTTCGATATTGATAAGTACATGAGCCAGACAGTTATCAGTGATTTTGAGGTAGAGGACAGTTCGATTTCTTCCACCTTTGGCACCTATAATCCCTATGGCACCACCATTTCCCCGGAGCTGGTACAGAACATTGAGGGACTTTCCGGGCTGGAAGCAACAGGGCGTTTGTATTCGCAGGTATTTACACATAAAATCGGGGCGTCTGCTCTTGAAAATATCCAGACCTACTATAACGCTGATGACCGGCTGACCTATATTGAAGCAACGGATGCAGGGCTAGCAGAAGCCTATCACGACATGATCGACAGCGGCGAATGTACTTCCATTCTATACGGCATTGACGGCCTGATTCTGGACACCTTTGCACAGGACGGCAGGATGTTGGATGGCACCTTTGACAAAGGGAAATTCTTGTCCGGGGGCTATGTAGTGATGGAAGCGGCTACCGGTGCAGAGGACAGTGGGAAAGAAACACAGCCGACTTATTCTGTTGGTGATACGGTAGAGTTGAACGGCCAGCAATACGAGGTTATGGCGATTGTGGCGGATATTCCCACCATTACCGAGGGCGTAAACAGCAGCACACAAGACTTCCTTTCTTTCTATCTTCCTGCCGATACATTCCGGGCCATGTACCCGGATAATACTCTGCGGAAGCTGTTCTTTGATGTAGTCGAGGAATACCAGCCGCAGGCGGAAGAAATGCTGATCCAATATCAACAAGACGTGGACAAGAGCCTGAATTATACTGCGAAATCCACTTTGATTGAGCATTATCAGGAACAGACACGGGCGAACACTGTGATGGGCTTTGCAATCAGCCTTATCATTGCTTTTGTGGGTATTCTGAATTTCGTCAATTCGATGGTAACAGCGATTGTTTCCCGCCAGAAAGAATTTGCCATGATCCAGAGCATCGGCATGACAAAACGGCAGCTCCGGCGTATGCTGATCGACGAGGGCTTGTATTACGCGGGAAGCACTTTGTTAGCAGCTTATGTATTAGGCACTGTGGCAGTAGCTGTTGGTGTCCGTATGATGGTAGCCGGTGACTGGACGGCAACATTCCACTTTACACTATTGCCGCTGGTAATCTGTACGCCGATTTTGATTGCGTTTGCAATCGTTATTCCCTATATCTGCTTTAAGAATTTGGAGAAGCAAAGTATCGTGGAAAGACTGCGGGCAACTGATTGATGTGTTCTAACATACGGCCAGTGTCGGTTACACTGGCCGTATGAAAAAGGGACCTAAAATGAAAGAGTACACGCTAATTATCAAGGGAGAAATGGATTTTATCATCTTATCTCCGCAGGTGCTTTCTTCCCTGATTACTCAAATTCATAACAGCCCGGAGCGAAAAGTTGTGGTAAGTATTGAGAGCATCATGCCACCAAAGTTTACCGACTATCTGCTTCGGGTAATCAATAGCAACCGCTTTAGCAATGAACGGTTCCGCTACCGTTGTACGAAGCGGCTGCATGGCAAAGATGCGGACATGATCTTGTCGGAGTTCATATTGCTGGGGATCGGCGGCAAGGAGCTGTCTGAAGAAAATGCTGCTCAAACAGCAAAGGCGTTGAACATCATCCAGCCTGATTTTATCCGTGTCCACGCCACGGGTATTAAACTAGAGTCCAAGCTGGGCGAGTTTGTCAGGGATGGCTCGTTTACTCTGCAATCGGAGGAAGAAATCGTTATAGAGCAAAAGTTATTCTTGCAGCAGCTACATGAGATGGACAGTTACTATGTGAATGAACACATCGTCAATCTGCTTCTGGAGGTCAGGGGAAATCTGCGAACAGAGAAACAGGAAATGCTCTCTACGATTGACCGCTTTCTGACCCTGCCACCGGATGAAAGGCTTTTGTTTACTGTCGGCAGGCGGCTCAATATCTTCTTCCGCTTGGACGATCTGAAAAAGCCGAAGCTGCATCAAAAGGCCGGGGAAAGCCTGCAACAGATTTTAAGTAAGAATCCCCATGTTGACTTTGCCGCGCTGTGCAATTACGTCCGGCAGTCACAAATTTAGAGCAGAAAATATAAGCTGGGCATAGCCGTTTTTCGTCAGCTATGCCCAGCCTTTTATTTGCGACTTTGACAGCATGGCGGCTGAACATCCAGGCCGTCCAGATAGTTGTTTCCCCACTGGCACATTGCATCCAGAATAGGAACAATACTCTGTCCAAATGGGGTAAGAGAATATACCGTCTTGGGCGGCTTTTCTGGAATCACTTCACGATGAATCATGCCGTTGTTTTCCAGATCGTGAAGCTGCTGCGAAAGCATCTTCGGCGTGGCGTTTGAAATCAGCCGCTGTAACTCCATATAGTGTAATGGATGGTCAATCAGATGCCAGAGGATCAACGGCTTATACTTGCCGCCGATCAAAGACAGGGTTGCCTCAACTGGGCAGTTGAATTGATTTTTTTCACATTTCATAAAATGGCTCTCCTTTCCCGCAAGGTGCTATCTTTTTGGGAAGTATCTTCCGAAAAAGTGCATTCTTGCGGTTTTGTGTTCTAGTGCTACAATTAGGTCAATGGTTGATTTGATATGCTCAAAATAAAAATACTGAAAGGACTATATATTATGGATTTTATCACGATTGCAAAGCAGCGTATGTCGGTACGCGATTACAAGGAAACGAAGGTAGAACCTGAGAAGCTGGAGCAGATTCTGGAAGCTGCTCATGTGGCCCCGACCGCTGCCAACCTTCAGCCGATTCGCCTGATTGCCGTTCAGAGCGAGGAAGGTCTTGCGAAGATCAGTAAAGCGGCCAATATCTACGGTGCGCCCCTGGCTATTATTGTTTGCGCCGATCACGATAAGGCGTGGGTACGGCCTTTCGATCAGAAGCAGACCGGTGACATTGACGCCTCCATCCTGACCGACCACATGATGCTCCAGGCCACAGAGCTGGGCCTTGGAACGGTGTGGGTATGCTACTTCAAGCCCGATGTTCTGCGCAAGGAATTTGATCTCCCGGCCAACCTGGAGCCGGTCAACATTCTGGTTGTCGGCTATTCCGATGAAGGAACCGGCGACCCCAATCGCTTCAATAAGCAGCGCATCCCGATGAGCCAGCTGGTTTCCTACGAAACGCTGTAATTGAATACCCGCGCAGCCCCTGCAAAACAGCACAGGGGCTGCGTTTTTATCTTTCTGAAATATGAGCGTAGGTTTCTTCAAGAATCCACCGGATATGTTCGTCCTGCAAGGAATAAATCACGTTTTTCCCGGCCTTGCGTGATTGCACTAACCGGACAATCCAAAGCGCACGAAGCTGGTGGGATATGGCCGATTCTGTGACCTCCATCTTTTGTGCCAGTTCGCTGACGCAAGAATCTTTCTGCATCAGATACCAAAGTATCCGCATCCGTGTGTAATCGCCCATCGCTTTGTGAAGCTCGGTTAATTGTTCCAATTCGCCAGGGCTTGGAGCGGAAAAAGTTTTTTTCTCTGTTTCGTTCATGTATTTTTCTCCAATCTATAATGAAGCTGTTTGACAGACAAGAATTATGTCAGTATCATAGTCACAGGAAGGAGCTGATTTTTATGCCGCATTACAATCTACCCCATAACCACGGACAGAATATTGAAAAAGTCTTAAATAAGATGCCCTCTGCGGAAGGGTTTAAGGATATATCATTTTTATTTCAGCAGCTTGGCGATCCGACCCGGCTGCGGATTCTGTGGCTGCTGTGCCATTGTGAAGAATGTGTATGCAATCTCGCGGCGGCTGTGGATATGAGCGCCCCTGCTGTGTCACATCATCTGCGGATATTAAAAAAGAGCGGGATCATTTCAAGCCGCAGGGACGGAAAAGAAGTCTATTATTCGCTGTCGGACACGCCGCAGGCAAAGCTCCTGCATCATGCCATAGATGCGTTGTTTGAAGTATCATGCCCGACTGAACAATAAGGAAATGCGCCGCAGCGTGTGAAAGTTGCGGCGCATTTCTATTGCGCTTAACCCTGATTTGTGCTGCCCGCTGGCATATCCGGCAGCTTGACCCGCATGGCGCGGATGGCATTGAGAATCGCAATAATGGAAACGCCTACATCCGCGAACACCGCCGCCCACATATTTGCATAGCCTAGCGCACCTAAAATCAGAACCAGGAATTTCACGCCCAGGGCAAACACAATATTCTGATTTGCGATGCGGATCGTCTTACGGGCGATCTTCATAACAGCGGCAATTTTGGACGGTTCATCCGTCATAAGAACCACGTCAGCAGCTTCAATGGCCGCATCGGAACCCAAGCCGCCCATAGCAATACCGACATCGGCCCGCGCCAGTACGGGAGCGTCATTGATACCATCCCCAACAAAGGCCAACATAGCTTTTTCGCTTTTCTGCTTCAGCAGGCTTTCCACGCGGTCAACCTTATCAGCGGGCAGCAGTTCAGTATAAACCTGATCCAGATGAAGCTGCCCTGCGACTTTCTTTCCAACGGCATCTGCATCGCCGGTCAGCATGACCGTTTTGCGGATACCGGCAGATTTCAGCAGCTTGATTGCGGCTGGAGCATCGGCCTTGATCTCGTCCTCAATGATGATACATCCAGCGTATTTCCCGTCACAGGCCAGATAGACCACGGTGCCGACAGCTGAGGATGGCGTGTACTTAATATGCGCTTTCTCCATCAGCTTGGTGTTTCCGGCCAGAATCGTTTTCCCGTCAATCACGGCCTGCACGCCGTGACCGGCAATTTCCTGGACATCGGAAACTCGGCTGTTGTCGATTTTCTGTCCATAGGCGTTTTTAATAGAAAGAGAAATCGGGTGGTTGGAGTAGTCCTCAGCGTATGCGGCCAGCTCCAAAAGCTGCGCTTCCTTCATGCCGACAGGGTGGATCTCGCTGACCGCAAAGGAGCCTTTTGTCAGTGTGCCGGTCTTATCAAAGACCACGACCTCGGTATTTGCCAGGGCCTCCAGATAGTTGCTGCCCTTTACCAGAACGCCGATCTTGGACGCGCCGCCGATGCCTCCGAAGAAACTAAGCGGAATGGAGATGACCAGCGCACAGGGGCAGGAAATCACCAGGAAGGTCAAGGCCCGGTAAATCCAGGTGCTGAATGGCTGCTGGGTAATCAGCGGCGGCAGGATTGCCAGCGCCAGAGCAGCAAATACCACTACCGGGGTATAATACCTGGCAAAGCGTGTGATGAAATTCTCAATACGGCCCTTCTTATCGCTTGCGTTTTCCACAAGGTCAAGGATTTTGGCTACGGTGGATTCCCCAAATTCTTTTGTGGTCTGAATGTTCAGGATGCCGGTCTGGTTGATACAGCCGCTGATGACCTCCATTCCCGGCTCCACCTCGCGGGGCATGGATTCTCCGGTCAGGGCCGAAGTGTCCAGGGTGGAGAAGCCTTTGAGAATCGTACCGTCCAGCGGGATGCGCTCTCCCGGTTTCACAACAATGGTTTCTCCGATCTGAACCTCGTCCGGGTCAACCTGAACCAGTTTTCCGTCCCTTTCGATGTTAGCATAGTCCGGGCGAATGTCCATCAGGCTTGCGATAGATTTTCTGGACTTGGACACCGCATAGGACTGGAACCATTCGCCCACCTGGTAAAACAGCATAACGGCGACACCCTCGGAATGTTCGCCCAAAATGAGTGCGCCGATAGTGGCAATCGTCATCAGGAAATTTTCGTCAAACACCTGTCCATGCAGGATGTTCGTGATTGCCTTCCAGACAATATCCCAGCCGACAACCACATAGCAGACGAGAAAGACCGCCATCTCCGCCAATTCAGGGAGATGGAGCAAGCTGCCTGCAAGAAACAGCACCGCCGCCACGATAATGCGTGTGAGCAAGTGCCTTTGTTTTCGTGTCATAGTGTATTCTCCTTTCGTTGCAGCATAAAGCGTGTCACGCTTTTTCTGTCTATTGATGAAAAACACCGGCTACCTTGTGGCAGCCGGTGTCCAGCTTTTCATTACGCCTTAACAGTCACGTCCGGCTCGATCTGCTTAATCAGCGTCTTTGCTTCGGCCAGAACAGCGTCAAACTGATCGTCCGGCGCTTCCAGAACCATCTTCTGACCCAGGAAGTTGACGGATACGCTGGTCACACCATCAATCTTCTTCACGGCGTTCTGGATTTTGTCAGCACAATGGCCGCAGTCCAGGTCAAGCAGTTTAATGGTCTTTTTCATTGAGAAAGCCCCCTTTCATTTTGGTATTTGGTTGGCTTGATATGGCTGAACAATTAAAAGATTGCTTAATCGTTCATGCTGCCAGTATATTCACGAAAACCCTCAAAGTCAATGGATTTGGGAGCGGTTCTGCCCTTTGGATTGGAGAACCTGCCGATTGGATTTCCAGCAAAAAACCTCATTTCTCTTTGGATAAAAAAAGCTCCACTTTGGAGCAGACAAAGGAGAAGCAGGATAAGTATAATGAAAAACGGTCAAAGACCTTGTGCGTAAACTTTATGTTCGGGGCTTTAGCATCTTTCCCCCAAGATGCCAAACGCCCCTTTTCATAACGGTATTTAGTTCCCTACGGGGGAGGGGTACTCGCACAAATCTTTATAAGAAAGAAGGGATGATTTTGCAAAAGGAGCAATTTGACATTACGGGTATGACTTGCTCGGCCTGCTCTACCAGAGTGGAAAAGAGCGTGGCAAAGCTACCTGGCATCAAAGAAGTGTCCGTCAACCTGTTAAAAAACAGCATGGTTGCTTCTTATGATGAATCCGTTTTGGATACGGCGGGAATCGTCCAGGCCGTTGAAAAGGCCGGTTATGGCGCGATTCCCAAAGCCTCCGCACAAAACAAGAGCCGCACGACCACACCGGCAGCAAAACCGGAGGTCAGTACGGCGCAGGTAGAATACAAGCAGATGAAACAGCGGCTGCTACTTTCTGCCCTTTTTACGATCCCACTGTTTTATATTTCTATGGGTCACATGATGGGGTGGCCGCTCCCCAGCTCCTTGCTGGGGATGGAAAATGCAATCAGCTTTGCATTTACCCAATTCCTGCTGCTGATCCCGGTGGTGTTCATCAACTTCAAATATTACCGGATGGGCTTCAAGACCCTGTTCCACGGCTCGCCTAACATGGATTCGCTGATTGCGATAGGCTCCAGCGCCGCAATCGTTTATGGCATTTACGCCATTTACAAAATCGGCATCGGATTCGGTCATGGGGATATGGCTACGGTTCACAGCTTTATGATGGATTTGTATTTTGAATCCGCAGGCATGATTCTGACCCTTATCACCTTGGGCAAAACCCTGGAGGCCCGCGCAAAGGGTAAGACTTCGGATGCAATTACAAAGCTGATGAATCTGGCTCCCAAAACAGCTACCGTGGAGCGGGATGGAAAAGAGCTTCAGGTGCCTGTGGAAGAAGTGCAGTTGGGCGAAACCCTGATTGTCAAGGCCGGTGAGTCTGTGCCGGTGGATGGTATTGTCATCGAGGGCTTTTTCTCCGTTGATGAATCTGCCTGACCGGCGAGAGCATCCCCGTGGAGAAGCATATCGGGGACAAAGTGATCGGCGCGACCACAAGTAAGTCCGGCTATTTCAAGATGCAGGCCACCAAGGTGGGCGATGATACCACGCTGGCACAGATCGTCCGTCTGGTGGATGAAGCGACCAGCTCCAAGGCCCCTATTGCGAAACTGGCTGATAAGGTCAGCGGCGTGTTTGTTCCGGTGGTTATCAGCATCGCGCTGATTGCAGTCATTGTCTGGCTGCTGTTGGGATATGGCTTTGAATTTGCCCTATCTATCGGCATTTCTGTCCTGGTCATTTCCTGTCCCTGTGCGCTGGGCCTTGCAACGCCTACGGCCATTATGGTCGGAACCGGCAAGGGCGCAAGCAACGGTATCCTGATTAAATCGGCGGAGGCCCTGGAAACGGCCCATAACATTGATACGGTTGTGCTGGATAAGACCGGCACGATTACCCAGGGTACGCCCGTGGTGACAAATATGCTCTGCAAAGAGGGTGTTCCACAAAAGGAGATGCTGCAAATCGCTGCTTCGCTGGAAAAGCTGTCCGAGCATCCGCTGGCGGACGCGATTGTGGCAGAGGCCGAAAAAGCACAACTTTCCTTCCTCCCGGTGGATGATTTCAAGCAGATTCCCGGTCAGGGCCTTGTGGGTCAGATCGGAAACGAAACGTGCCTTGCCGGAAACCGCCGACTGATGGCGGCAAATGGCATCAATGGCGGCGCACTCCTTCAGTTGGGCGAGGAAATGGCGGTTGACGGGAAAACACCTCTGTTCTTTGCCCGTGGCGGTCAGCTTATTGGTGTCATTGCCGTGGCGGATGTAGTTAAGCCCACCAGCAAGCAGGCCATAGCGGAATTGACCGGCATGGGCATTGAGGTGGTCATGCTGACCGGCGACAATGCAAAGACCGCAGAAGCGATTCGGCGTCAGGTCGGCGTGGATCGTGTTGTGGCAGAGGTATTCCCCCAGGACAAGGAGAAGGAAATCCGTCGTTTGCAGAGCGTCGGTAAGAAGGTGGCGATGGTCGGTGACGGTATCAACGATGCTCCGGCCCTTGCCAGAGCGGATGTTGGTATCGCTATCGGGGCCGGAACGGATGTGGCGATTGAGTCAGCGGACATTGTTTTGATGAAAAGCGATCTGCTGGATGTGTCCACGGCAATCCAGCTTAGTAAGGCGGTTATCCGCAACATCAAGCAAAATCTGTTCTGGGCGTTTATCTACAACATCATCGGTATTCCGGTGGCGGCAGGCGTATTCTATCTTCCCTTTGCATGGAAGCTGAACCCCATGATCGGCGCTTTTGCTATGAGTTTCAGTTCGGTATTCGTGGTGTCCAATGCCCTGCGTCTGCGGTGGTTCAAGGCGAAGCATCAGGCCAATACAGAACGGGATTCAGTCCCTATGCATGAACAAACAACGATTAAACAAGAACGAAAAGGAGCAATTCACATGGAAAAAGTATTGAACATCGAAGGAATGGTTTGCGGAATGTGTGTAAAACACGTTGATAAGGCGCTGCGGGACATCCAGGGCATCAAGGATGTGGATGTTTCCCTGGAGAGTAAGTCGGCCCAGGTGCAGCTTGACCAGGATGTGCCGGATGCTGTGCTGAAAGCTGCTATCGAGGACGCTGGCTATCAGCTCGTCAGTATCCAGTAACGGGCCGTTTATGAAGGCCAAGAAAGGCGATATTGTTCACAAGCTAAAAATCGCCAGAGGACAGTTAGACGGTATCCTGCAAATGGTTGAGGAAAATCGCTATTGCGTGGATATTTCCAATCAGCTTCTTGCTACGCAGGCGTTATTAAAAAGCGCCAATCAGCAGATTTTGCAAGCCCATATACGAAGCTGCGTCCGGGATGCCCTGCAAACGGACGCTGTAAATCCAAAACTGGAAGAAGCCCTGAAATTACTGGAAAAAATGATACAGTAACAACGGGAGCGGGAAGGGCCTTATGTCCTTTCCGCTCCTAAATTCGTTTCAGATTGGATTGTAAATCCTGCGGTTGGGAGCGTACAAAGAAGCCCGGTTTTTATATACTTTAAGTGGTTAGTTAGATATGGTTAATCCAGTGAGGCGCGTCACTGGCGCGTTTTACTGGATACCTTGTAATTAAAATAGACCAGGAGGAATAGAGTGATGAAACAGGCACTTGACACAAGAACAAAGCTCTTAACAAAAAATCCCTGGCCGCTGATGATTGAACTTAGCATCCCTGCGGTTCTTGGCATGGTGGTCGTTGGGCTTTATAACATGATGGATTCCATCTTTGTCGGCCAGATGGTTGGTGACGTGCAGATGGGAGCCATATCGGTATCCTATCCTTTAACCCTTATCAATGCCGGTTCAGCGGCAATGCTGGGCGTGGGTTCTGCATCGGTACTGTCCCGCGCTATCGGTAAGAAGGACGAGAACACAATTAAGAAGATCATGGGCAACTTGGTTGCGATGGTTCTTCTGTTGTCCGTCATCTACACTGTTGTGGGTATGGTTTTCACCCGCCAGCTTCTGTCCCTGACCGGAGCCAGCGATAACATTCTGAATTACGCTGAGAAATATCTGCGGATCGTATTCGCCGGTTCTCTGTTCGTAAACTTCTTCCAGAGCGCCAACATGGTCATCCGTGGAGAAGGCCAGCTCAAAAGGGCAATGACCATTATTGCCAGTGGCGCTATTTTGAACATTATCCTTGACCCCATTTTTATCAGCATCCTCAACCCCTACGGCATGGGCATTGAAGCGGCTGCTTATGCAACGATTTTTTCCCAGTTTGTCCAGGCTGCGATTACCCTGTGGTATTTCAAGAAGAAAAGCCCCCATGTGAAGATCGGGCGTATCCGCATTGATGGTGAGCTGCTTCCCCAGGTTCTTTCTGTCGGCATCTCTGCTCTGTTAATGCAGATTCTGACCCTGGTGCAGCAGACAGTGATTTATCGTGTGGCATCGAACTATGGCGGTGAAACCTCCCAGCTCCTTTTAGCGGCGGCGCTCCGGTTCTGGAATTTCTCTTTTGTACCTCTATGGGGTATCAGCCAGGGATTCCAGCCTGCCGCCGGTACAAACTACGGTGCGAAAGACTATGACCGGGTAAAGACGCTGACCAGAGTTTTCATTATCGCCGCAACGCTGCTGTCGCTGGTGTTCTATATCCCCGCCGAGCTGTTCCCAGAAAAGATTTTGTCCATGTTCCTGACAACGCCGGGTATCGCCGCATCAGGTTCGACAAACTTCCGTATCATGTTCAGCACCTATATCCTGCAAGGCAGCTTTATGATCGCCGTGACCCTGTTTCAGTCTTTGGGTAAAGCGAAAAAGGCCACCTGGCTTGTGCTGTTCCGTCAGATTATTCTCTTTATCCCGCTTTGTGTGGTTCTACCAATGATCGGCGGCATGGGTATTCGCGGCGTGTGGCTGGCGATTGCGCTGACCGATGCGATTCTGGTGGCTATTATCGCGTTCATGGTGGCTTATGAGTTCCGCAAACTGCCTGCGACTTCTTCCGTAAATCGGTGAGGAGGGAGCGTTCATGTATCTTTGCGATGGAAAAATAGGAAATGAATATAAAGTTGAGGATATTGATCTGCCTGTCAATATAGAAAAGCGTTTGGAGGCCCTTGGGATGACCCGTGGAACCTCTATCGCTGTTCTGAACAGCAAAAGTCGGGGTGTCCTGATTGTGAAAGTCAGGGGAACACGCTTTGCACTTGGGCGCAATATCACAAAGAATATTTTAGTGGGGTAAATTCCGATGAGAGAAAATTTGACTATCGGCTTCATCGGAAATCCGAACTGCGGAAAGACAACACTTTTCAATGCTTACACCGGTGCAAATCTGAAAGTGGCAAACTGGCCAGGTGTAACCGTTGAGAAAGTAGAGGGTGCCATTAAAGACCATGATCTGAATATTCGACTGGTCGATCTTCCTGGCACTTACAGCCTGACCTCCTACACAATGGAAGAACAGGTATCCAGACAGTTTATACTAAGCGATGAAGTCGATGTGATTATTGATGTTGCGGACGCTTCCGCTCTGGAGCGAAACCTATACTTAACTTTGCAGCTTTTGGAGCTGGGCAAGCCGGTTGTGCTGGCGCTGAACATGATGGACATTGTGGAAAAGCGCGGCATGGAGATTGACACACACAGACTGCCGGAAATGCTGGGCATCCCGGTCATTCCAGTTTCAGCCAGAAAACGGACAGGACTGGATGTGCTACTTCATGCAGCCGCGCACCATAAAGACTGTAAAGATCCGGAGTGTCTGATTCATCATCATAAATATACTCCAAAACACCGGCACGACCACCATTCAGAATACGCAATGGTTTACAGTGATGCTATTGAGGACAAGATTGATCTTATCATGACAGAGCTGAAGCGGAAATATCCGAACCTGTCCAATTACCGCTGGCACGCCATTAAGCTGCTGGAGCAGGATAAGGAAATCTCTGCACGTTATCCGGTCAATATGCCGGATGTGATCGACCGGAACTATGAATCCGACATTATCAATGAGAAGTATGATTTTATCGAGGAAATCATCAGGGAGGTTCTGGTCAATAAGGATCGTCAAGACGCTTTGACGGAAAAGGCAGACCGTGTATTGACGCATAAGTTTTGGAGCATCCCGATTTTCCTCGTTGTCATGGCGGCGGTGTTCTTCCTGACCTTTACCATTGGCGATTGGCTGAAAGGATTCCTAGAATTAGGAATTGAAAGCCTGTCGGCATTGATAAGCGATGGACTGATTGCTGTCGGGGTCAATGAAGTGCTGCGCTCCCTGCTGGTAGACGGCATCATCGCCGGTGTGGGCGGTATCCTGACTTTCCTGCCGAACATTTTCATTCTGTTTCTGGCATTGGCTTTTCTGGAGGACAGCGGATATATGGCCCGTGTTGCGTATGTCATGGAAGGGATTATGAGCAAGCTGGGACTTTCCGGACGGGCATTTATCCCCATGATTTTGGGATTTGGCTGCACTGTTCCGGCAATCATGGCTTCACGGTCTTTGGAAAACCGGCGTGACCGTTTTAAGGTCATGTTGATTACGCCCTTTATGAGTTGCAGCGCCCGTCTGCCAATCTACATCTTGTTTGCCGAGATGTTCTTTCAGGAACGCGCCATGCTCGTGGCCTATTCCATGTACCTGATCGGCCTGGTGGTCGCTATCCTGGTAGCGGCGATCATCCATTTGATTGACCGGAGAAAATCGGAAAATTATCTGCTGATTGAGCTGCCGGAATATAAGGCCCCCAGCGCCAGAACTGTGGCAATCTATGTATGGGAAAAGGTAAAGGACTACCTTACCAAAGCAGGTACTACCATCTTTGTAGCATCTATCCTCATGTGGGTGATCCTGAACTTTGGGCCGCATGGCTATACTACGGAAATGGCAGACAGCTTCGGGTCTATCCTGGGCCATTGGCTTGTACCGATCTTTGCACCGATTGGACTGGGATTCTGGCAGATAGCGGTTGCTCTGATTGCTGGCATCTCTGCAAAAGAGGTTGTGGTGTCCAGTTGTGCCGTTCTGTTTGGGATTCCCAATATCAACTCCGGCGCGGGAATGGATACATTGGTCGGCATCCTGGGTGCAGCCGGTTTTGGACAGCTCAATGCGTTTTGCCTGATGATTTTCTGCCTGCTTTACGTTCCCTGTGCAGCGGCCCTAGCTACAATTCGCAAGGAATCCGGCAGTACAAGGTGGATGCTGTTCTCGGCCCTGTTCCAGTTGGTTGTGGCCTGGGCTGTTACTTTTGTGGTTTATCGTGTTGGACTTTTGCTGTGAGGTATGAATATGACGTTTGGAAAAGTGCTTCGTTCAGCGGCCATTTTATCAGTGGTCGCATTTGGACTTTGGATTTTGAAAAGAGGATCGGAGACCCAAAGCTAATAAGTTGTGAGTTTCCAGTCAGAAAGGAGTTTTAGATGCTTGTTACTGGTATAATCCTTATCGGGATTGTTTTCTATGCAATATGGGCTGTGCGAAAAATCCATAAGAACCGCAAAAATGGTTCTTGTTGTAGCGGCAGTTGTTCCGGTTGTGTAGGAAAGGAATATTGCAGCAAATAAAATCCCGCATATAGCCGATGTTTTCCGTTTTGGAGGGCATCGGCTTTTTCGTATATTTGCACATTCGGCAGGGCTGCACTATAATAGAATTTGCTTTCTGATTGGATTGCACATCCTGCCGATTGGAGCGGTATAAAATGAGAAAAAACTATATAATAAAAGACGCCAGGAGAATCCTGGAAGAACAAATACGAGATAACGGAATGAATACTATGAACAAAAACCCTATCACCAATGCTACGGGGTTATCTGCGATTATTCCAAAAGATAATGACGGATATTGCACCGTCTATAAAATGGACTGTGAGGATGGCCTGGGGCTTATGACAGTCTATCAGGTTTATCCCGGTATCCAGCTTATTTACAATGATTTTGAAGCAACGAGTTGTTATTGGGACGGAACCATTGATAAGAATGTGCTGGAGATCAATCATTGCCGGGAAGGGCGTGAAGGGAGCGTATTGCAAAGCGGTTCCTGCCTGTACCTCGGAGAAGGGGATCTTTCCATTCATACAATGGATAACTGTGCTTCTGAAATGGCCTTTCCTTTGAGACATTATCGCGGAATCTCAGTAGTGCTTGATCTGGAGCTGGTTTCTCAAAATCCGCCTGGAATCCTCGCCGAGAGCGGTATTGGTATTGCAGATTTCAAAAACAAATTTTGTGCCGATGGCTCATGCTTTGTCATGCGGGCCAAGGATGAGATTGAGCATATCTTTTCTGAACTGTATTCCGTACCGGATCGCCTGCAAAAGCCATACTTCATGCTGAAGGTGCAGGAGCTTCTCTTATTCTTGTGTATGGTGGATGTAAATAAAGAAAAGCAGCGAGAGTTATATACTTCTCCCCAGGTGGAGATTGTACGGGACATTCACAAGCGGCTTATCTCCAACTTGCAGGAACGGCCAACGATTGAGGAACTTTCCAAAGAGTATCTTATCAATACGGCAACCTTAAAGGATACGTTCAAGGGAGTTTATGGACAGCCCATTGGAACCTATATGAAAGTGTACCGCATGAAACAGGCCGCTGCTCTGCTTCGTCAGACGCAGGCAACCATAGCAGAAATTGCCAGCCAGGTTGGATATGAGAATCAGAGTAAATTTGCAACAGCATTTCGAGATGTCATGAAGATTGCACCGGCTGAATACCGGAAACAAAATAGCGGCGATTGATGGGGCTAGGAAAATTTACGTCTACTGCCGGAGGCAAAATAAAACCAACAGAAACAAATTGCAAAATTGCATTTTGCCCTGCTGGTTTTATTCATAATTTTGCGGATCGGAGGATTTGTAACGTCGGCTGATAAACTGCTCCGCCATACAATCCAGTGTTTTCAAGATAATCTGCCGCTCATCCTCGGTACAGGCCAGAAACTTTCCCATGAAATGCTGTACTTGCTTTTCCTGTTCCGAAGCGTCAGGATAAAACAGCTCATTAGCAGAAATGCCTAATCGCTTGATAAAGGATGCCAGTACATCGTAAGACGGATTTTTCCTGCCCTTTTCAATGTCCTGGAGATGACGAAGCCCTCTGCCGGTTTGATCCGCAAGCTCCTGTTGGGTCAGTCCACATTCTTCTCTTGCATCTCTGAGGCACTGTCCCAAATACACAAATACATCTTCCGGCATGATTGCTCACCTCTATTACATTCTATCGTGCGTAAGAGAAAGTTACCATCACCCAATCACGCGTATTGACATGTGTTTATCATGCACTTTTGAAAGATAAAATATACATAAAAGCTGACGGGAGGCCAATAAAAAAAACGGCCTTTCACGGCAGGGTATATTTCCATTACCGCCCGTGACTGCCGTTTGAGGAGTCTACGATGGGCGGTTATTTATTTCAGCAGAATTATGGTTTTCAGGTAGATGATTACCTAAAAAAATCAATGATCTACCAAAGAGAAATTATACACACGGACACGCGCAATCAAGCGTAAATAATCCGCACAATCGTACAACATATCATACAAAATGCGTCAGACAGCTATTAAGGCCGTCTGACGTTTTTCTTTGTCGATTTTACGGGAATTTTCCCGAACATCCCCGGTGTCGCTCTCCGCCATAGCCATTTCGGTTGCCCTTTGTCCCTAACAACTGAAATGGAGGAAATTATGACCAAGATCAATCTGCGGGAGCAGTATCCCGATTTTTATAAGACCGATTACATTATTGAGGTTCCTGATGAAGTAGCCGCTGTTATGAAAGAGCATGACCGCCTGGAGGCCGCATACCGCCGCCGTACATATTACCACAAGGCGCATTATTCTCTGGATCGCGGAGACGGAATTGAGTATGATGCCCTTTTCGTTTCCATGACCCCTTGTGAGCTGTATGAGCGCAAAGTGACGATGGAGCAGCTTCACGCTGCGATTGCCGCTCTGCCGGACAAGCAGGCCAAGCGCATCTATGCTTACTACTTCCTGGGACTGACAGAATCAGCGATTGCCAAGAGCGAAGGAGTCAGCGTTGCATCGGTCAGCGAATCTATACAGCGCGGCCTTCGGAACATGGAGACTTTCCTTACACTGGAAGATAACAAGCTGATGATTGAAGAAACAGAGGCTGTGGCAATACGGAAGATTTTTGAATTATATACTTCATCGGAAATCGGTTTGGGTGGTATTGCGAATCAGTTGAACTTACAAGGTATCTATCAGTTCCGTACTGACCGAAATCCGAAGACGAGACTCTTCCGCTTCAAAGCCGGAACACTTGTAAACTTCGCTATGGATTTAGAAGAAGTGTATATGACCACTAAACTCGATGGTCAGGCCACATTCTTTTTGCCTTTTAACATGGGTAATGGTCATGGTGTTACTGCAGGAGCTGGGAATCCGGCATTTAAAGATAAATACAGTGTGTCCTATATGTGGGAGGATATCCTTACCAAGGATACGATTCTCGATCTGATCAGCAAGTTTATCTTTGTGGAAGTAAAAGAAAAGGTCGATGAAGAAACCGGAAAAGTAAAGCGTTCGGAGAATTTGATTTTCCCGCGCTACCATCAGCTTGATGTTATCCGCAAGGTACTGGCTGATGTTCGTGAGAATGGCACAGCCCAGAATTATCTGATTCAGCATAGCGCAGGATCCGGAAAGACTAACTCTATTGCATGGCTGGCACACCGGTTAACTTCACTGCATGATGCCAACAACAAGATTATCTTTGACAATGTTGTTATTGTTACAGACCGAGTTGTTGTAGATAGGCAGCTGCAGAAAGCCATCATGGGTATGGAACACAAGGCGGGACTCATCCGTGTGATGGATGATAAGTGTGTGTCCGCAGACCTGGCGATTGCGCTGAATGGCAATACAAAGATTATTGCAACAACGATTCAGAAATTCCCATATATCGTTGATAGTGTAGCTAATCTGAAGAACAAGCGGTTTGCCGTCATCATTGACGAGGCGCATTCTTCAACCGCCGGAAAGGATATGGCTGCTATCACGATGACGCTTGGATCCGGAGAAGATACGGAAGCGGATGTGGAAGATATGATTTCCAGCGAAATCAAGCGGAATGGCAAGCAGGCCAATGTGTCTATGTTTGCTTTTACAGCAACACCGAAGCCTACCACGATTCAGCTTTTTGGGCATCAGAACACAAAGGGACAGAAGGAAGCATTTCATGTATATTCCATGAAGCAGGCGATTGAAGAGGGATTTATCCTGGATGTACTGCAGAACTATACGGAGTATTCAACGTTCTATCAGATTAACAAAGAAATTGAGGATGATCCGCGCTGTAAAACCAATGATGCGAAACGCCAGATTGCACGTTTCATAGAATTGCATGATACCAATATTGCGCAGCGTGTAGAAGTGATTGTAGAACATTTCCGCACCACGGTTATGCAGGAATTAGGCGGTCAGGCCAAGGCAATGGTGATTACCGCTTCTCGTCAGAGTGCAGTAAAGTATCGTCAGGCATTTGAAGATTACATTGCGAAGAAAGGATACGAGGGCATTCATGCATTGGTGGCTTTCTCCGGAAAAGTAAAGCTTCCGGATGATGAGCAGGAGTATACGGAAAGCTCTTTGAATGGATTTCCAGAGGATCGTCTTACAAAGGAATTTGATACGGATAAATATCAGGTTCTCCTGGTAGCAAATAAATATCAGACCGGATTTGACCAGCCGAAACTCTGTGCCATGTATGTTCTGAAAAAGCTGAAAGGTGTTAATGCGGTACAGACTTTGTCCCGGTTAAATCGTATTTGTGCACCTTATGATAAAAAGACGTTCGTGCTGGATTTTGTAAATAGTTATGAAGATATCAAATCTGCTTTCGCACCATATTATACAACGACATTACTGGCTAATTCTGTAACACCGAGTGCGGTATATGATCTGGAAGCTAAGATTGATGCTTATGGCATATTAGATCCGGCTGATATCGAAGCAGCTAATGACATCCTGTATGCCGACAAAGTGAATGGTAAGCAGAAACAGCGATTAACCTTTTTCCTTCAGAAGAGCAAAAAGCTGATTGAACATTATGAATACAATACGCAGCGCCAGTGCGTAGCTGATATGAGAAGCTTTGTTCGCTTCTACGAATTTCTGCTGCAGGTGTCCAGCTTTGAAGATACTGATTTACATAAGAAATATAATTTTGTATCTTATCTGCTGGCTTATATCAATATCAAACATCCAGGCGGTGGTTTTAATCTGGATGGAAAGATTAAGGCTACTAATTTCGTACAGAAGAAGGGCGAAGAACATAAGTCGGCTGATCTCGTTGCCGATCCGGTTATGAAGCTTCCGACAGCAGAGCACTTTGGACTGACAGAAGATAAGGAAAAAAGACTATCTGAGATCATCGATGAAATTAACAGCCGCACTGGTAAGAATTATGACAACGATGTTGTGGTCAAAGCTATGCTACAGATTCGAGATATTCTGATGAAGTCAGACAAACTGAAGACCAGCGCGCGTAATAATACGCAGCAGGATTTTGAGTTCTCCTATTTTGATGATATTGACGATGCTTTGATTGAGGGATTGTCACAGAATCAGGACTTCTTCTCTATGCTTCTATCCAATGATGAGATGAAGCGGCAGGTTCTTGGTATTTTCTCAGATGAGATATACAAGAGTCTTCGTAATGCAAAATGATAAGGTGGTGATTTGCAATGTTCAATAAAATGCGATTAAAGTCAGCGCTTGTTGAATACAAGAAACGATTTATACAGACACAGTGGCTGGACGAAAAATATAAGTGGGAAGCTGTAAAATGCTTTCAGGTGAACTGGGATGTTAATGCGGATGATTTTGCGGCAATGCTTACAAAGGCGTTATCGCAGACGGGCAATCTGCTGGCTTCAGTAAATAACTTTCCAGCCAAAATGATTATCAAGTTTGCGGAGATAGCACAGGAAGAAGTCAGAGCAATGTTCATCGAGCTCTTTGATGAAGGCAAAGATGTGTATGAACGTATTGACTCTTTCAAGCAGAAATCAAATAGCCTTCTTGAAAGATATGGCAATGGTGCGGCACAGCATTATCAGTATGAGAATGCAATATGCACCTATTTGTGGTTGCGTTATCCGGATAAATATTACATTTATAAACTTACAGAGATCAAGGCAGTTTCCAATGCTCAGAGCTTGAGAAGATGGAATATTTCTCTATGACACAGGGCAGCTTGTTTAAGCTTACACGCGGAGAATATGATTTTATCATAGACATGATCCGAGAGGAAAATCCGGCTCCGTCAGGGAAAGGCAATACCGAATATACGAAAACAGATTTTTTAAGAGAAGTCTATATGACAGAAGCCAAATACGATAGGCTTGCTGCGGTTCTGAAAAAGAAAAAGAACATTATTCTGCAAGGAGCACCAGGAGTTGGAAAGACATTTGCAGCTAAAAGATTAGCCTACTCTGTGATGGGTGAAAAAGATGATGACCGTATCGAATTTGTTCAGTTCCATCAGAATTATTCTTATGAAGATTTCATGATGGGCTATAAGCCTGTGGAAAATGGATTTGAACTAAAATATGGTATTTTCTATCGCTTTTGTCAGAAGGCTGCAAACCATCCAGATAAAGACTATTTCTTTATCATAGATGAAATCAACCGTGGAAACATGAGCAAGATTTTCGGAGAACTGCTGATGCTGATAGAGGCAGATTATCGAGATAAAAAAGCAACGCTTGCATATAATGGCTTGAGCTTTTCGGTTCCTAAGAGATTACATATTATCGGAATGATGAATACCGCAGATCGAAGTCTGGCAATGATTGATTATGCATTAAGACGTAGATTCAGCTTTTTCGATATGGAACCAGGCTTTGATTCGGAGGGATTTATCAATTATCAGAATAGCTTTGCAAATGAAACATTCAACACTCTCATTGAGCGTATTAAGGAACTCAACAAGGAAATAGATCAGGATAAGTCACTTGGTAAAGGCTTCTGCATAGGGCATAGCTATTTCTGTAATGCGGATGACTGCACAGAAGAATGGATGAAGGACGTTGTTGATTTTGATATTTTACCGATGCTCAGTGAATACTGGTTTGATGAAAATTCAAAATTACAGCGGTGGGAGAACATCTTGCACGGTGTGTTTCAATGACAAGAGATAAGAGCATACTAATCAAAAACATATATTATATGCTGTCATACGCTTTTCAAACATTGAATCAGGAAAACTATGATGATGTAGCAGTTGAATCGTTTGATGAGATGTATGATCTATTGGCTGCGATTCTTGCAAGAGGGATTGGAATTCAGCTGAAACAAGGTCTCTACCGGGAGTATATAAACCGTCAGGAGGAGTTCTCGGTGATGCGCGGGAAGATTAACCTGCCGGGAACAATTAAGAATCGACTGGCGCGTAAGCAGCTACTGACATGTGATTACGATGAGTTGTCTGAGAATAATCTTCTCAATCAAATAATCAAGACGGTGGTTATGCTGTTACTGCGAAATGCAAAGGTTAAGGCGGAGTACAAGGATGATTTGAAAAAGAAGATGCTATTCTTTTCCGACGTTGATACGCTTGAGCCAACCTCTATACGGTGGTCATCAATTAGATTTCAGCGAAATAATCAGACTTACAGGATGCTTATAAGTATTTGTCAGCTGATAATTGAGGGGATGCTTATCACAACAGATGCTGGAGAGTATAGGCTTGCATCATTTGTGGATGAGCAACGTATGTGTAGACTGTATGAGAAATTTATTCTTGAATATTACTATAAGCATTTTCCGGAGCTGTCAGTCAGTGCTTCTCAGATACCTTGGTCTGTGGACGACGGAATCAGAACGATGCTGCCGGTAATGCAGAGTGATATTCATCTGCAAAAAGGTAATACCGTACTGATTATTGATGCGAAATATTATAGTCATACAATTCAAACGCAGTATGACAAACATACGCTCCATTCGAATAATATGTACCAGATATTCACGTATGTGAAGAATCGCGATTATGAATTTGGAGATGAAGCTCACAAGGTTTCCGGGATGTTGCTGTATGCAAAAACGGAAGAAGAGATTCAACCGGACAACGTGTATCAAATGCATGGTAACCAGATTACCGTCAGAACATTGGACTTAAATTTGCCATTTTCGGATATTGCTAAGCAACTGAATACCATTGCAGAAACACACTTTGATTTACCGGAGAGGAGCAAGGAATGACAAACGAAGAAAAGATAATAAAGTTTAGGCAGTTGCTCTCAAATATAAATGTTACTAATAGCTATGAGGTGCTTGAAGAGACTGGTGATCTAAAAACAAACTACAGGGATTATATGACCACAGGACCTATAAATTGTAACGAAGAGTTAAAACGCCTGGAATGCGCTGATTATGATTTATGTTCAGCTTTGTTGACGATGCTATTGCGCGAAGATCATTTTTGTAATGGTGCTTTTGATCAGAGAGTGGAATCCGGACAGGTTGAACGTATTGTTCAGCGAATGATAAAATTGCTTGAAAAATAAGGAAAGGTTTATTTATAGCATTTATCTGCAACAGGATTCAGGCATTCGAAAAATTCGAATAGCTCATAATTACAAGAATGGTCAGTTATCCGATAATTTTGGATAACTGCTGGTAGCGGTTATTCACAGGGTGAAATTGGAAAAACAGTATTTACCCAATTCGCAAATCAGTTTAAATGAACTATTCGGAATTTCCGGATAGTTCAAATCTAATGGAAGCTAGGGCATATGTGATACCGATAAAATGATGATCAGATACCAGGTCGAGACGGTGAAATCCGGCAACTCAACTCCCTGCGAGTGAATGGCCAACTTGTGCTCAGAGCGGATGAATTGTGTAGAAGTTGAGTGGCTTTCACTGTCTCAACTGTCGAGACAGTGGCAGGGAGCGGCAGTGTAAAATTGCCTTGCATTATATAGGTAGAAAAGACCTTATGCTGATTTGTTCCCATAGACTTCAACGGTCAAGACCGTGATATGAATGTCAATTTTGCCACAGATTGCATCTGTTTGCATCTGTGAATGTGCGGTTTCAGAAGGTATGGACATGTTTCCGTTTTGATCGGATATGTTTCCGCGAACGGGCACAATACCTGACATCAATCAGAAGGTATCTAAAACTGATAGGAATGATATCTATCTTATCTATTGTTACTTGTTCTGATTTCTCCATTCCCGTGGGGAGACACCATAAATATTTTTAAATGCACGGGAAAAATGAAGCTGATTTTCATATCCGACAGCAGAGCCGACATCTGCAATGGATAAGGAAGTCAGCTTTAATAATTCCGTAGCCTTTACCATGCGGTAGTTCATAAGAAATTCCTGCGGGGAGCGGCCGATCGAGTTGCGGAAGATTTTTCCGAAATAACTCCGGTTGATGCCGCATACCGCAGCGATATCTTCAATCGAAATATTATTCTGAAAATTCTGTTCCATATAATTGATCGCTTCTTTTATATAATAATCACTCATGCGTCCGCTGGAGACCAGCTTTGTCGATTTTGCCGACTGTAGCAGATAATCCAAAAACAGATACAGATGCCCAATCAGATGGAAGGAGGATTCCTGCGGATGATTGACGATATAAAGCATTTCATCGGCAAGCTTTTCCCGTAATTCTTTGGAGTGTGAATGATAAATGGGCGCGTCTTTGCACAAATCTGTGACACTTAAAGCCTCTTTTACACGTAAGCCGTCAAATTCGATCCACATATATTCCCATGGAAGCTGTTCATCGGCAATGTAAGTATTGATCTGCCCCGGGAAAATCATAAATCCCTGTCCGCTTTTTACGGAATAGGTCTGTGTATCCCCGTTTGCATTGTCTGCCATGAGAGTTCCGGTTCCGGAAAGAATGTAGTGAAACAGGTAGTGGTTGCGTGTTGCAGGCCCGAATGAATGGCCGGGATCACACTGTTCATATCCAAACTGATACATGCACAGATCGATAAAATTTTCATTTGGAAAAATATTAAAAAATGTATTACTCATAAAACACTCCGTATATACCAAAATGCGATATTAGTATCTATTATAGCACAAAATATTGCATTTGGGTATAAAATTTAAAAAAAACGGATATTTAAGGATGCATAAAGGTATGTTATAATCAGATTATCAAAAAGGTAAGCGGATATATTTAAGAAAAGGAGAGAAGAATATGGCAAAAAGAAGTATTTTCCGTAGTGTTGCGGTGGTGCTCGCACTTGGCATGTGTATGACGGATCTTGCCGGATGCGGAAGTGAAAAAAGGGCAGACGGGAAAACCGAAATCGAAGTGGTTTCCTACAAACCGGAAGCAGTTAAGGCATTTGAAAAGATTGAAAAGCAGTTCAATGAAACACATGATGACATCCATCTGACGATTTCATCTCCAAACGAAGCAATGACTATTTTAAAGACACGTTTTATCCGGGAGGATTATCCGGATATCATCGCAATCGGAGGAGACATCAACTATTCCAACTTTTTAGATGCAGATCTGTTTGATGATATTTCCGATCTGGATGAAGTCCAGACCGTAAAACAGGCATATCTGGATATGGATAAGGAACTGGAGTTTATTCCAAAGGATGGCACGTATGCACTTCCATATGCGGCAAACGCGGCAGGAATTTTATATAACAAAGATATGTTTGAGGAAAATGGCTGGAAAGTTCCGACCACCTGGCAGGAATTTACCACACTGTGTGATGAAATAAAACAGAGCGGAACACTTCCGCTGTATCTGGGCTTTAAAGATACCTGGACCTGTCTGGCTCCGTGGAATGCGCTGGCAGTCGGACTTACCGATTCGGATACCTGCAATCAGGTAAATATGGGAAATACCACATTTTCCGATACGTATGGACCGGTAGCAGAAAAGATGCGTGCGCTTTTGGATTACGCAGAAAAAAATCCGTATGCATATGGTTATAACGATGCATGTACAGCATTTGCCCGCGGGGAAGCTGCCATGTATCCGATTGGAAGCTATGCGATCCCGCAGATCAAATCGGTCAATCCGGATATGAATATCGGCTCTTTTACATTTCCTGCAAATGATGAGGAATCAGACAATGTATTAAATTCAGGAATTGATCTGCAGTTTTCCGTAATGAAATCATGCAAAAATAAAGAGGCTGCATATGAAGTTTTAAAATATCTGTATGACGATGAGACCATTCAGATTTATCTGGATGATCAGGGCGGAATTGCCTGCAAAGACGGGGATTTTGCAATTCCGGAAACACTCGAGGATATGCGTCCTTACATTGAAAACAACCGCATGGCAGATTATCAGGATCACCATTATCCGAGTGAGATGAGTGTGGATGCCATGATCCAGACGTTCCTGCTGGATACAAGCGACAATGCACAGGAAAAGTTTTTGAAAAAATTTGATTCCGACTGGAAGCGCTACAACCGGGATTTGATTCGGAAAGTACAGGATTATCAGAAAGAACAGGGGGATGCACAATGAAAAAGAAAATGTCAAACAGGGACAAAACATTCTTGGCGGTTATCATACCGGTTGTAATCTTATTTTTTGCATTCAATACACTTCCAATGATCAAAGGTGTGATTTACAGTTTTACCAATTATAAAGGATACGGAACTTACGATTATGTCGGGTTCCGGAACTATGCAGATCTGTTTACGGATTCCCGCGTGGGAAAAAGCTATTTGTTTACGTTTAAATATGCACTGGCCGGAACGATACTGGTAAATGTGCTAAGTCTGATCATGGCAGTTGGATTAAACAGTGCAATCCGTTTTAAAAGTGCACTGCGCGGTATTTATTTTGTACCGAATATTTTAGGAGGACTTGTCATCGGCTATATTTTCAGTTTTATTTTTACTTACATTCTTCCAACTGTGGGAAATGTGTTCCATATTGGATTTTTACAGAACAGTATTCTTGCAAGTGAAAAATACGCATGGATTGGTGTGCTGATTGTTGGTGTATGGCAGGCAGTTGCCATGAATACTATCATCTATATTTCCGGTCTGCAGACTGTACCGGAGGAAATCTACGAGGCGAGCATGCTTGACGGAGCCAGTAAATGGAAGCAGTTCTGGAAAGTAACATTTCCACTGGTGATGCCGTTTGTGACAATCAATCTGGTACTGAGCACAAAGAATTTCCTCATGGTATTCGACCAGATCATGTCATTGACCAAGGGAGGTCCGGCACAGAGCACCGAATCCATCTCTTACCTGATTTATAAAAATGGTATGGATGGCGGACAGTTTGGATTCCAGAGTGCAAATGCAGTCATTTTCTTTATTGTGATTGTGGCGATTTCACTTTTCCAGATGACAGTCATGAATAAGAAGGAGGAGCAGCTATGATGAAAGAAAAACAGAAAACAAACTGGGTACTTACGATTGTTCTGATTTTGGGGACGGTTACGGTATTTTTCCCGTTGTATATGGCAGTGATCATTGCGTTTAAGAAACCGAGTGAGATGACAAACGATGTGGCGGGTGCACTTTCTTTCCCGAAACAGTGGAGTTTTGAAAATTTCCGTCAGGCAATGGAAGTGACCGATTTCTGGCACTCTCTTGGAAACAGTTTACTGATCACACTGGTAACAATCGTACTGGCAATCCTGATCCACTCAATTGCAGGCTACGTGATCGGACGCGGCATGGCAAGAAGAAAAAGTTTCCGATTTATCTATCTGTATATTGTCAGCGGAATGTTTGTTCCGTTTTCCATCTTAATGATGCCTCTGGTAAAGCAGACGGCGCATATGGGACTTGGAAACCGCGCGGGTGTCATTCTGTTGTATCTGGTATTTTATATGCCAATGAACGTCCTTCTTTACAGTGGGTACTTAAAAAATATTCCGATAGCGCTGGAAGAGGCGGCAGATATTGACGGAGCAAGCACATGGACTACTTACTGGAAAGTGGTCTTTCCAATGATGATGCCAATGCATGCAACAGTTGCAATCCTGACAGCTCTTGGAACGTGGAATGATGTTATGACACCGCTTGTGATCATGTCTGGAACCGGACAGAATACGCTGCCGCTTGCACAGCTTAATTTCCAGACACAGTTTGGAACCAATTACAATCTGGCATTTGCTTCCTATATTATGGCACTGATTCCAATCCTTATTTTCTATGTGATTTGTCAGAAACAGATTTTAAACGGTGTGGCAAACGGTGCAGTCAAAGGATAAAAATAAAACGAGGTGACTTCTATGGCAATTATATACAATCCAAATAAAAAAATATTTAACCTGCATACGGTGCATACAACTTATCAGATGCAGGTCGATTCACTGGGATATCTGCTGCATCTGTACTATGGAGATAAAACAAACAGCCCCATGGATTATGTTTTAACCTATGCAGACCGTGGATTTTCCGGAAATCCTTATGCAGCGGGCATGGACCGCACCTATTCGCTGGATGCGCTGCCACAGGAGTATCCTCCATTGGAACTGGGGATTACCGCAATATTGCGCTGAATATCAAAAATGAAAAAGGGGTGGAAAGCGCAGATCTGCTTTTTAAAAGTTATGAGATCCGAAGCGGAAAATACCAGTTACAGGGACTTCCGGCTGTCTGGGCAGACAAAGAGGAAGCACAGACACTGGAAATTGTCCTTGCAGACGAAAACGCACAGGTTGAAGTTCATCTGCTGTATGGTGTTTTGGAAGAAAACGATGTTATTACAAGGAGCGTCCAGATTAAAAATACGGGAACTGGGCAGATTACGATCGAAAAGGCAGCGGCAGCCTGTCTGGATTTTGTACAGGGAGATTTTGATGTCCTGCGGTTTTATGGAAAGCATGCCATGGAGCGCAATCTGGAGCGTACGCCGCTGGGGCATGGAACCATTGCGTTTGGCAGCCGCAGGGGAACGTCCAGTCATCAGTATAATCCGGCAGTGATTTTGGCAGAAAAAGGAACAACAGAGACCGCAGGCAGCTGCTATGGAATGCTGTTTGTATACAGCGGAAATTTCTCCTGTGAGGCAGAAAAAGATCAGTTCAACCAGACGCGCCTGCTTCTCGGATTAAATGAAGAACTGTTTTCCTATCCGCTTGCGGAAGGAGAAACCTTTACGGTACCGGAAGTCATTTTGTCTTATTCGGCAGACGGATTGTCTGCGCTGTCGCAGCAATATCATAACTGCATCCGCAACCATGTGTGCCGCAGCAAATATGTCCATATGCAGCGCCCGGTGCTGATTAACAGCTGGGAGGCAGCATATTTCGATTTTACGGGAGATACGATCGTGGATCTGGCAAAAGAAGCTGCTTCCCTTGGAATTGATATGGTAGTGATGGATGACGGCTGGTTTGGGAAAAGAAACGATGATAATTCTTCCCTTGGGGACTGGCAGGTCAATGAAAAGAAACTGGGGGGAAGCCTGGCAGAGCTTATTACCCGTGTGCATAATCAGGGGGTGAAATTTGGCATTTGGATTGAGCCGGAGATGGTCAATGAAGACAGCGACCTTTACCGGGCACATCCGGACTGGGCAATTCAGATTCCGGGGAAAAAGCCGGTGCGCTCGAGAAACCAGTTACTGCTTGATTTTTCCAGAAAAGAAGTGCGCGACTGTGTATTTAATCAGATTTGTGCCGTGCTGGATCAGGGAAAAATTGATTATGTCAAGTGGGATATGAACCGCAGTATGGCAGATGTCTATGCCGGAAATCTTTCCTATGATTACGTGCTTGGTGTCTATGATTTTATGGAGCGCCTGTGTAGCCGGTATCCGGATCTTCTGCTTGAGGGATGCAGCGGTGGCGGCGGCAGATTTGACGCAGGAATGCTTTATTATTCCCCACAGATCTGGTGTAGTGACAATACCGATGCAATCAACCGCACAAGGATCCAGTACGGAACGTCGTTTTTCTATCCGGTTTCCGTAATGGGGGCGCACATTTCAGCGGTGCCGAACCACCAGACCGGACGAGTAACAAGTTTCCACACCCGAGGGGTGACGGCGATGGCTGGAACCTTCGGTTACGAATTAAACCCGGCACTTTTATCCGATGAGGAAAAACAGCAGATCAGGGAGCAGATTAAAACATACAAGAAGTATGAAACGCTCATTAACGAGGGAACCTACTGGCGGCTGTCCGATCCGTTTATGGATGAAATTGCGGCATGGATGACGGTGTCAGAGGAACAGGATCATGCATTAGTCAGCGCAGTGCGTCTTAGGGCAGAGGCAAATCAGGCAGCCGTTTATGTCCGCCTGCGTGGGTTAAAACCGGATGCCTTGTATCTGGAAGAACAGAGCGGCAGACAGTATTCCGGTGCAGCACTGATGCATGCGGGAATTCCGCTTCCGCCGTTTACCAGAGAATATGAGGCGTATCAGTTTGTTTTTACAGAGCTGAAAGAGGCTGGAGCATTATACGAAAAAGTACAGAAATGGTGTGAGAGGAATACCAAAAATCGCATGGTCATCAGCATTTACGGTGGCTCCGGTTCCGGAAAAACAACACTTGCCACGGCATTGCAGCAGTATTTTTTAAATGACGGCAGGGGCTGTTACCTGCTCTCGGGCGATGATTATCCACACCGGATTCCAAAACGCAACGATGAAGAACGGCTGCGTGTGTATAAAGAAGCCGGGGAAGACGGACTGCGTGGATATCTCGGGACAAAGAAAGAGATTGACTTCGACCGGATCAATGAAGTGCTTGCGGCATTTCATGAGGGAAAAGATTCGATCACATTGCGGCATATGGGACGGGAAGATGGCGAGATTTCATCGGAAGAAACCGATTTTTCCGGAATATCCGTATTACTTCTGGAGTGGACACACGGAGGCAGTGACGATTTACATGGTGTGGATCTGCCCGTCTTTCTGGAAAGTTCCCCGGAGGAGACCAGGGAGCGGCGCATCCGCAGAAACCGCGATGAGAATGCCGCAAGCCCGTTTATCTGTCGCGTGGTAGAACTGGAACAGGAAAAACTTGAAGTGCAGCGCAAAAATGCAGGATTAATCGTGGGAAAGGACGGAAGAGTTTATGAACCATAAACCGATGCTCAATGCATATCCCGACAGCCTTGGAGGAAATCTGGGAGATATCGTAACATTGCTGAAAACTGAGGCTTTGCAGGATGTATTTTCTTCTTTTTACATTCTGCCGAGCCTGTACCATTCCGATCTCGACCGGGGATTTTCCGTGATCGACTATGACCTGAATGAGCAGCTTGCCAACCGGAAAGACCTTGAACAGTTAAAGGATATGGGAATTGATCTGAAACTCGATTTTATTTTAAACCATGCTTCCGCACAGTCCCCGCAGTTTCGGGATCTTGTGGAAAAAGGGGAGGCTTCTGCGTACCGCGATTTCTTCATCGATTGGAACCATTTCTGGGAAGGGCATGGAACCATGACGGAGGAAGGCTATATCCAGCCGGATGAAAGCTGCCTGAAGCAGATGTTTTTCCGCAAACCCGGGCTGCCGATCCTGATGGTGGAATTTCCGGATGGAAAAAAAGTGCCGTACTGGAATACCTTTTATCAGGAAGTGCATGGCAGACAGTATCTCGGACAGATGGATGTAAACATCCAGTCACCAAAAGTGTGGAAGTTTTATCGTGAAACACTGGAAAAAATAGCCTCTTACGGCGCAGCGATTGTGCGGCTGGATGCCTTTGCCTATGCGCCGAAGACACCGGGAAAGAAAAACTTCCTCAATGATCCGGAAACGTGGGAACTTTTACAGAAGATCCATGCGCTGGCAGAACCTTTGGGACTTACGCTTTTGCCGGAGATCCACGCAGCGTATGATGAAAAAATATATGAGACACTTGCAGAAAAAGGCTATGCAACCTATGACTTTTTCCTGCCGGGACTGGTCATTGATGCGATTGAGAACCGGCGGGGAACGTACCTTGCGGCATGGGCGAAGGAGATTGTGGAAAAGAAGATCTCCACGGTCAACATGCTCGGCTGTCACGATGGCATCCCGCTTCTGGATTTAAAGGGACTGCTTCCGGAAGAGGAGATCCAGTCGTTAATTGACCGGATTGTATCCCGCGGAGGCAGGGTCAAAAATTTACATGGACAAAAGAATCTGTATTATCAGGTAAATGCCACGTACTACAGTGCATTGGGAGAGTCGGATGAAAAAATGCTTCTGGCGCGGGCAATCCAGATGTTTATGCCGGGCAAACCGCAGATCTGGTATCTGGATTTGTTTGCCGGAAAAAATGACCATGAAGCGGTGCAGCGCGCGGGAGAATCCGGACATAAGGAAATCAACCGGACAAATCTTTCCACTGATCAGATCACGGAAGGGTTGAAAAAAGATGTGGTTCAAAAACAGCTTGCGTTAATCCGCATGCGAAATACCCATAAGGCATTTTCGGAAGGCGCAGAGGTAGCAATCTCCGGAGGGGAGAGGTCTCTGGAAATCCGCTGGGAATATAATAGTGCATTTGCAACATTATATGTAAATTTTGAATCAGGAACATATACAATAGTAGAAAGCAGATAGTTAAGTTGGGTTGTCGATTGTACATGAAACCTAAACTTTATAATGGAAGCTTTCATGAGAGAGTAATTCTGATAATAATCGTGGATTATATTTTTCATCAGTCAGTATTTGAACTGCATCATCATTGAGATGCAGATTGGATACTGACTGATTTGTATGTTCACGTAGTTCGGTTCGGCAAAGAAGATAATCGGTGCTTACTTGATAAAAGTCTGCAAGCGTCAGTAGATTGCCAAGTGACATATCTACATTTTCATCTTTCTCATAGTTGCCGAGTGTGGAACTTGGGATGCCGGTAGCATCAGACAATTCCTGCAATGACCTTCTTTTTTCTGCGACTCTCAAATCTTTCAGCGTTCCGGTATGGTAAGCCTTGTGTGCATAGTACAAAGGAAGTGTGGGAAGCAGGTAATCGGAAGAAAGCAATAAGGACTTGTCAAAAAAATTTTTAAAAAAATAAAACCTGCCATAATATTATTCCATCATATAAGTGAAAACAATAATAAAAACCGGTGGAACATCGGAGAAAAGAGGAAAATATTATGGCAAAAGAAAAAAGAAATCTTTATGAAGAAGTGGAATTTGGTAACGATTATGGTTATGCAATGCAGGTAAAACGGGAAGCGGAGACACAGTTATATGAGATTCAGAAAATCTGGGGACTGGCAATTGCTGGAACGGTCTGTGGAGGTATCGGAATGATGCTGGCATTCCATCCGATTTTTATTATGATAGGATTTGTTATGGGCTGTGTTTGTTACAGCAAAGTGGGTGGTTTTGGAATAGCGGCAAAATGGGCATGGAACATTGCAAAATTTGGCTGGTTTGTAGTCCCGTATTTTCCGATTGATTTATTAGTCGGTGCCATCGCATTGTGTTTAGGTTTCCTTTCCTTATTTTTCCTGCCTTTTTTCGTGGTTAATCATATCAGAAAACAGGCACAGCAGAACCAGCAGCTGGCAGAGGCATTCCTGCATACATGCCAACAGAATGATGGTGCAGCTGCATAGTTGTTCGTCAAAATACATATAAAAATTACAGATTATCAAAATATTTTGATATTTCATCCAAAAAAATTCTATTCTTTCCAGATTGGTTTGTGATTATAATGAATTTAGTCGATGAGACAGGTTCGGAGAAACCAAAATCAACAAATTGCAAACCAGGAGGAAAAAAGAATGAGAAGGAAAAAATTATTAACTGTATTGGTAGCAGCAACACTTGCATTATCCATGGTTGGATGTGGCTCTTCCGGAGGAAGCGGCTCTGGTGACTCAGGAAGCACCAGCAGCGTAGCAAACAAGGATAAACCACTTTGCTGGTTTAACCGTCAGCCATCCAACAGCTCCACAGGAGAACTTGACATGGATGCATTAAATTACAACAAAGATACCTATTATGTAGGCTTTGATGCAAATCAGGGTGCTGAACTGCAGGGACAGATGGTTCTTGATTATATCAAAGAAAATGCAGCGTCCATTGACCGTAACGGAGACGGAGTAATTGGTTATGTACTTGCAATCGGAGACATCGGACATAACGACTCTATTGCACGTACCCGTGGTGTCCGTTCTGCACTTGGAACCGGAGTAGATGCAAATGGAGCAATTGATTCAACACCGGCTGGTACAAACGTAGACGGTTCTGCAAAAGTTGTTCAGGATGCAACACTGGATGTAGATGGAAAGACTTATACAATTCGTGAACTTGCTTCACAGGAGATGAAGAACTCTGCTGGTGCAACATGGGATGCAGCTACAGCAGGAAATGCAATCGGAACATGGACCGCATCTTTTGGTGACCAGATTGACGTAGTTGTTTCTAATAATGATGGTATGGGAATGTCAATGTTTAATGCATGGGCAAAAGATAACAAAGTACCAACCTTCGGATACGATGCAAATAGTGATGCTGTTGCAGCTATCGCAGAAGGATATGGCGGAACAATTTCACAGCATGCAGATGTTCAGGCTTACCTGACATTAAGAGTGCTTCGTAATGCATTAGATGGAGTAGACATTGATACCGGTATCGGTACTCCGGATGATGCAGGAAACTGCTTAACAGAAGGAGAAGATTACAGATATAGTGAAGAAGAAAGATCTTACTATGCATTAAATATAGCTGTTACAGCTGATAATTATCAGGATTTCACAGACTCAACCAAGGTTTATAGCAAAGTATCCAACCAGCTGGATGCAGGCAAGAGTCCAAGCAAGAAGGTATGGCTTGATATTTACAATGCTTCCGATAACTTCCTTAGCTCAACTTATCAGCCACTTCTTCAGAACTATGACAAACTTTTGAACCTTGAAGTAGATTATATCGGTGGTGATGGACAGACAGAGTCTAACATTACAAATCGTCTCGGCAACCCGGGTGAGTATGATGCATTTGCAATCAACATGGTTAAAACAGACAATGCATCATCTTATACATCACTTCTTTCAAAATAAGGTTATTGCCTGGAAGAAAACAGCATAGATACAGAAGGGCATCAGATAAAAATGGTGTCCTTCTTTTCAAAGAAAAGGAAGTAGAATTATGGCAGAGGATAAGAATAAATATGTCTTATCGATTAACGGCATGAGCAAATCGTTCGGAAGAAATAAGGTTCTGAATCATATCAATCTGAATGTCAGACCTGGAACAATCATGGGACTTATGGGTGAAAATGGTGCCGGTAAATCGACAATGATGAAATGTCTCTTCGGAACTTATCAAAAGGACGAAGGAACAATAATATTAGATGGAAAAGAAGTTAATTTTTCTGGCCCAAAGGATGCACTTGAAAATGGTGTCGCAATGGTTCATCAGGAATTAAATCAGTGTCTGGAGCGCAGTGTCATTGACAATATGTTCTTAGGACGCTATCCGAAGAATTCATTGGGAATGATTGACGAAGGAAGAATGAGAAAGGAAACTTCCGATTTATTCCGTAAACTTGGTATTACTGTTAATCTGACACAGCCAATGAAAAAAATGTCTGTATCACAGCGCCAGATGTGTGAAATTGCAAAAGCAATTTCTTATCATTCCAAAGTAATCGTATTAGACGAGCCGACTTCATCACTGACAGCACCGGAGGTTGCAAAACTTTTCAAGATGATGCGGCAGTTAAAAGAACAGGGAATTTCATTGATTTATATTTCACATAAAATGGATGAAATTTTTGAAATTTGTGATGAAATATCAGTTCTTCGGGATGGCAGCCTTGTTATGACAAAGGCAAGTAAAGATACCAATATGAATGAACTGATTTCTGCAATGGTTGGCCGTTCTTTGGATAACCGTTTTCCACCGGTAGATAACCAGCCTGGTGAAACGGTTCTTTCTATACAGAATCTTTCAACTAAGTATGCACCAAAATTACAGAATATTTCTTTTGATATTAAAGAAGGAGAAATTTTTGGACTGTATGGTCTGGTTGGAGCCGGTCGTACGGAACTATTGGAAACTATTTTTGGTATGCGTACCAGAGCGGCAGGAAATGTAATTTATAATGGAAAAGTAATGAATTTTACATCCCCGAAAGATGCAATGGATCATGGATTTGCTTTAATTACAGAAGAACGAAAAGCAAATGGACTTTTCCTGAAAGCAGATATTACATTTAATACTACAATCGCCAATATGAATCATTATAAAAATGGATTCGCACTTTCCAATGATGATATGGTTCGTGCGACGGCAGAAGAAATTAAAGTCATGCATACAAAATGTATGGGACCAGATGATATGATTTCCAGTTTGTCCGGAGGAAATCAGCAGAAGGCAATATTTGGTAAATGGCTGGAGCGCTCACCAAATATATTTATGATGGACGATCCTACAAGAGGAATTGATGTAGGTGCCAAATACGAAATATATGAATTAATTATCAATATGGCAAAACAGGGAAAAACAATCATTGTTGTATCCTCTGAGATGCCGGAAATCCTTGGAATCACAAACCGGATTGGTGTTATGTCAAATGGACATCTTGCCGGAATTGTTAATACTAAGGAAACAAGTCAGGAAGAGTTATTAAGACTCAGTGCGAAATATTTATAATCAGGAAGGAGCATTGGATATGGCAGACAGTAGTATTATTCTTTCATCCGCTGCAGAGGCAGAGCTTTTGAAGCCGATTGATGAATATGTAGGAAAAATACAGGCACAGATTGATGAACTTCGTAAGGATGGTTCAGATAAGGTGCGCAGCTTAAAAAATCACATTGCAATCGTAAAGGAAAATAAGAATTTAACAAAAGAAGAAAAGAGCAGAATGATTGCAAAGGACAAGGAAGCCTTAGAAAAGGCAAAAGCGGTAGAGTCTTCGAATAAAGACAAAGTATCAAAGCTTATCGCAGATGCAGAAGGTTATCTTGCAAAACATTATAAAAATGATTACTATCAGAAAGTTGCTGATAGCTGCAAAGCTGAGAAAGAAGCTGAAAATGCAGAATACAAAAAGATATGTGCTTCCATCAAAGCAGAGCATGAGCAGAATATGAGCAGACTCAGCGATGCAGATGAGAAAAAAGACGAGAAGTATGTTTATAAGAATAAATTATTTGATGCCCAGATGGCACATGAGTCCAGACTTCAGGAGATTAAGGACAGAAAGCATGATGCATATGCACATAAGTATCATCTGATTGACTTACTCCGTATGTCAAGATATACATTTGCACAGAAGAGAGCACAGAAATTTGAAAATTACAAATATACCTTTAATACCACACAGTTCCTTTATAAAAATGGATTGTATATTGTCATTATTTTAATCTTCATTGCTTTATGTATTATTACACCGGTTGTAAAGAATACACAGTTGCTGACAACGACAAACATCTTAAATATTCTGCAGCAGGCTTCACCAAGAATGTTCTTGGCATTAGGCGTTGCAGGACTGATTCTTTTAACAGGTACTGACCTTTCTGTTGGACGTATGGTTGGTATGGGTATGGTAACAGCAACCATCATCATGCATAACGGAATTAATACAGGTGGTGTATTTGGCCATATCTTTGACTTTACCGGTATCCCGGTTGCTGCAAGAGCAATTCTTGCATTGGCAGTCTGTATTGTACTTACAACAGCATTTTCTATGCTGGCAGGCTTCTTTATGGCGAAGTTCAAGATGCATCCGTTTATTTCAACCATGGCAAACATGCTGATTATTTTCGGACTTGTAACATATGCAACAAAAGGTGTTTCCTTCGGAGCTATTGATTCTGCAATCCCGGCTATGTTTATTCCGCAGATTGGAAAATTCCCGACAATTATCCTTTGGGCTGTTGTTGCAGTTATCGTAGTATGGTTCATCTGGAATAAAACAACATTTGGTAAGAATCTGTATGCGGTTGGTGGAAATCCTGAAGCAGCAGCAGTTTCCGGTATATCCGTATTTAAAGTAACATTAGGAGCATTTATTCTGGCAGGTATCCTGTATGGATTTGGTTCCTGGCTGGAATGTAACAGAATGGTTGGTTCCGGTAGTGCAGCATATGGACAAGGATGGGATATGGATGCTATTGCAGCCTGCGTAGTTGGTGGTGTATCCTTTACCGGTGGTATTGGTAAGATTTCCGGAGTTGTAACTGGTGTACTTATCTTTACATCCCTTACATATTCCCTTACCATTCTGGGTATTGATACAAATCTTCAGTTTATTTTCGAAGGAATCATCATTTTGGCAGCAGTAACACTTGACTGTCTGAAATATGTACAGAAAAAATAAGTAATTCGTAATCAGAATCATTCATATATAATCACCATAGGCCGCCCGCTCATCGCCAGAGATGAATGGACGGCCTAAACAATATCAGGTATTCAGAAAAAGACATTTGTCTGATATAATAAGAGCAGGAGAAGAAAGAGCTGAACATGCTGAAAGAGGAACGTCATATGGAAAAGTATAAAGTGATTTTAGTTGATGATGAAATAGAAGCAATCCAGGCAATGGAGCATAAGATGGACTGGGATGGACTGGGCTTTGAGGTGTCAGGCAGTGCAACCAATGGAGTGAAAGCCCTGGAACTGGTAGAAAATATACAGCCGGATGTTGTGATAACCGATATAAAAATGCCTTATATGAATGGCCTGGAACTGGCGCAGAAGTTAAATAATGATTATCCAAATATACATATTATTATTTTTACAGGATTTGATGAATTTGAATATGCCAAAGAGGCAGTACATCTGGAAATTGAAGAATATATGTTAAAGCCGGTAAATGCAGTTGAATTATCTGACTGCATGGAAAGATTGAAAGAGACTTTAAACAGGGAAAGAGAAGAAAAATTAAATGTTAAAAAACTGCAAAATTATTTCCAGGATGCACTTCCGGTGCTAAGGACGAATTTTTTTGTTTCGTTAATTGAAGGCAGGGTAAATGAGACAGAATATGAGAAATTTTTATCTGCCTATCAGATTCCACTGGAGGGACCCTATTATTGCAGCGTGGTATTTCATACTTCAGAGCACCATGTGCCGGAAGGAATGAATCCATTGTTGTTATCCATGTCTGTCGAGCATGAAATAAAGGAAAGGATTGCATCAGAACTCAACTGTCAGGAATTTATGTATCTTGGGAATACAGTTTTGATAGTATCGCTTGATTCAGAAGATAAGGCAACAGAACTGACAGATTTTTGCGATAGATTCTGCAGATGGGCGAACCGTGTGATTGGTGCAGTTGTAACGGCCGGTGTTGGAAGATATTGCGATAGTCTTTTGAATATCAGTAATTCTTATGAAGGTGCAAGAAAAGCAGTATCCTACCGGGTTCTTTATGGAACTGCAAGGGCTATAAATATTGCGGAAGTAGTTCCACGGGAGCAGACGGTAGCCGTACAGTCAGAAGATACGAAAATGCATGAGTTGTTTAAAACGATTTATCTTGGAAATGTAAAAGACATTGAGTCAGCAGTAGAGAGGGAAGTGGAAAAACTTCATAAAAGTGCTGCCACAGTAAATCAGTATCATTTATCAGTTATGGAGATGGTAGGTGCTTTTTACCGGTTCTGCGCCAATAATTTTATGGACTTTAATGATTTCTTTGAAGAAAAAGAAAATCTCTATGAAAAGGTGCCGGAACTGGATAAAGCAACTCTGATGAAGTGGATGAAAAAAGCAGCAGTGGCAATTAGTGAAAAACTGAAAAGTGCAAGAAATAATACTTCAAGGCGGCTGATTACAGATGCAAAGAATGTTGTGGCAGAGCGTTATATGGAACCTGATTTTTCCCTGGATACGGTATGCTCAGTGCTTGGTGTATCCAATTCGTATTTTTCAACGATATTTAAAAAAGAAACTGGGAAATCCTTTATTACATATCTGACGGATTACCGGATGGATGTCGCAGTCAGGCTTATTGTAGAAACCAATAATAAAAGTTATGAAATTGGAGAAAAAGTAGGGTATCTGGACGCAAATTACTTCAGTTATGTGTTTAAAAAGAAATTTGGAGTATCTCCGTCAAAATACAGAAAATCACCAGAATAGGAATATGGAGAGGTATGGATCAGAAAAAAAACAGAAAGAAAAAGCACGAAAAAAGGAATACAATTCAAAATATGATGCAGAATATTTCAGCCTGGATGGATATACAGTCACTGCTTATGACAGTTCTTTCTGCCATGACCATTGTTACAACAATAGTTATGGGATTACTGATTTATAGCCGTTTTAAAATGTCAGTAAAAGAAACCGCAATTTCCAATGCAGAAAGCCGGATAGAGAGTACAGTGGATCAGGTAAATAATGAATTGCGGAATATGAGACAGATTTGTAATGCTGTTAATTATAATATCGTACAGGAATATGATATTTCTGACCAGGAATTCAGCAGGCAGTTCAGTCTGTTGTATGAAGTAAATAATGATAAGCTGCAGAGTATGGCCCTTTATGACAGTGATGGGAAAATTATTGCAGCAGAACCAGTAGCTACCAGAGAAAAGAATCAGAAAGTAACAGAGCAGGACTGGTATAAAAGCGCTATAGATGAGATAGAAAATATACATATATCAACACCCCATATACAGGATTTGTTTGAGAATGAGACATATCAATATAACTGGGTGGTGTCTTTAAGCAGTCTTGTGGATATGAATCATGGTGACACTCCGGACAGTGGAGTATTGCTGGTTGATATGAAGTATTCCATGATAGAAGAGGTTTTAGATAACCTGAATGAAGCAGCGGGAGAGACGTATTATTATTTATGTACAGATGATGGGGAAATTCTTTATCACCCAAGAAAAGCAGAAATAGACAGGGGATTTTTTACAGAAGATAGCAGTACGGCTGCCGGTTATGCAGATGGTACATATGAGATTTCTGTGAATGGGGTAAAAAGTAATATAGTTGTGAACAGTCTATCTTATACCGGATGGAAACTGGTAGGAGTTGTACCGGAGGGGGTACAGACGGCAAGCATTAATAAGTTCCGGTATTATATAATTGCCACGGCAATTATTCTTCTGATGATGCTTTTTGTTGTGAATAAAATTATGGCAAGAAAGATTTCGAAACCGATTTTGAAATTGGATGAATCCGTAAAGTCTTATGAAACAGGAGAAAAGACTGAAATATATATAGGGGGTGCTTCAGAGATAAGGCATCTGGCATATTCTGTCCAAAATTCATATAAGCAGATAGAACAATTGATGGAAGAAATTATCCGGCAGCAGAATAAGCGGAGAAAAAGTGAAATGGATGCACTGCAAAGCCAGATTAATCCACATTTTCTTTATAATACACTGGAATCCATCACCTGGATGGTAGAGGCAAATAAGAATGAAGAAGCTGTTTTTATGATTTCGGAACTGGCAAAACTGCTTCGCATCAGTCTTTCAAAAGGAAAGACAGTGATAAGGATTTCGGAAGAATTACAACATAGCAAAAGTTATATGAACATACAGCAGATTCGTTATAAAGACCGTTTTCAGGTGGAATTTCTGATTGATAAAAACGTAGAGGAATGCTGTACTGTAAAACTGGTAGTACAGCCATTGCTTGAAAATGCAATTTATTATGGAGTAGGAAATATGGATGAAGATGAGGGTGGCAAAATTATTGTCCGCGGTGAGCAGAAAGGGAATGATATTTTCCTGTCAGTAGAGGACAATGGAATGGGCATGAGCCAGGAAGTGGTTGATAATCTTCTGACAAATAGTGAAAAAGTTCCAAAGCATGGTTCGGGAGTTGGGCTTATCAATGTGCATACCAGAATACAACTGATGTTTGGCAAAGAATATGGATTAAAAATTTACAGTGAGCCGGATGAAGGAACAAAGGCTGTAATACATATCCCGGCAATTCCTTATTCAGAGGAAAAACGTGGAGAACTTGAAAATCAGAACAGAAAAAGAGAGAGGGTAGAAGATGAAAAAAAATAAGATTACCTTTATCCTCACAGAACTGATGCTTATTGTACTGGCTGCATTTTTTATAATCAGGATTTTTTCAGATAATGAGTCTATGAAAAGAGTTGCGGTTATTGTGGAAGATTCCGGAGATAAGAGATGGGATGCATTGCTGAATGGGTTAAAACAGTCTGCGGAAAATAATAATCTGCATCTGATCATTTGTAATACAGATTTAATTGAAAGCATGGAGGATGAAGAAGAACTGATTAATGAACAACTGCAGAATAATGTAGATGCATTTGTAATCTGTCCGGCTCCGGGAAAAGAAACAAAGACTATGCTAAACCGGCTGCAGGGGGAGAAACCGTTTATACTGATTAATGAGGATACCTACGCAGAAGAGCCATCTGGTTATGCAACGGTAAAACCGGATAATTATAAGATTGGTCAGATGCTTGCGGAGCGGTTAATACAGGATGATGAAGAACAACTGGAGAATAAAAAAATCGGTGTCATTCTTGGAAAGGCAGAGACAGAGGAAAATGTGAACAGAATTGCAGGGTTAAAAGATGGACTGGAGGGAAGTGGTTGTGAAATTTCCTGGGAGTACAATTATGCCAGGGGAAACCAGAACACCAGTGAGATTATTGCATCTAAGAAACAGGTAGATTATCTGGTAATACTGGACAATTGGGCATTAGAAGAAGTGGGTGAGGCTGCAGAAGAAAATAAGTATCACGGTGCAAAGATTTATGGAGTTGGAAGCAGTGAAAAAGCAATTGTGTTATTAGATAATCAGAATATAGAATGTCTTGTCGTACCAGATGATTATGAGACGGGGTATAAGAGTATGAATGAGATTGCAAAAAAGCTAAGGCATTCCTTTTACAAAATGAACAGTTGTGAAACAGAAGTCAGAATAATCAATAAAGAAGATTTGTATTCAAAAGATCTGGAAAGGTTTTTGTATTCATATGAGTAGAACAAGAAGAAGGACAATGGCGGTTACGGTAACACTGATAATACTGATACTGGTGCTGCCCGGATGCAATCAGAAGACAAAGCGGATAGAAAATACACTGAGGGTGAGTGTAGTTACCTATACGCATGATGACCCGTTTATCAACGCCACGGTGGATGAACTGAAGGAAGAGTTAAAGAAGCGGGAAACAGAAGAACGGAAGATTATAACATCTGTCAGAAGTGCAGATAATGATCAGAAAGCCCAGAATGAAATTGTCGAAGAAATGATAGATGCCGGGTGTGATATTTTATGTGTAAATCTGGTTGACCGGACGGATCCGACAACCGTTATCAGACTGGCAAGACAGAATGATATCCCTGTCATTTTCTTTAACAGAGAACCGGTTCCGGAGGATTTGTCGCAGTGGAATCAACTATACTATGTAGGATGTGAGGCAAAACAGTCCGGCGAGATGCAGGGAGAAATTGCAGCAGATTACATAAAGAATCATCCTGAGGTTGACAGGAATCAGGATGGGAGAATTCAGTATATTTTACTGGAGGGAGAGGCTGGACATCAGGATGCCATCAGCCGTACAGACAGTTCGGTAAAGACACTGATAGAACAGGGAATCAATCTGGAAAAACTGAGCTACCTGTTTGCAGACTGGAACAGGGGACAGGCGGAAAATAGAATGAATCAGATTATCAGTCAGTATGGGACCGAAGTGGAGATGGTTATTTCCAACAATGATGAAATGGCATTAGGGGCAATTGAAGCTTATAAAGATGCCGGTTATAACCGGCAGGAGTGGCCGATTATATTTGGTATTGACGGATTGGAAGATGCATTAGAGGCAATACAGAATGGAACCATGCAGGGAACCGTATATAATGACAAGGAAGACCAGGCTGGAGAAATGGCAAGGCTTGCAGTGGACATTTATGATGGAAAGAATCAGGAAGTACAAAGCCTGCAGGAAGAAAAATACTATGTATCCCAGTATCGTAAAGTTGACATCAGTAATGTTGAAGATTTTATAAAATAGTGACGAAGAGGAAATATTATGCAGGAAGATTCAAAGTGGCTGAATGATTTTTATCAGGAAGTTAATGCTGGAAAAAGAATGGAACTATGGCAGAAGCACGGGTGTACGGAACAAGCAGAAGGAGATACTTTCCGGGAGCAGCTTTTATATGCTCGATATGGAAAGAAGAAAAAGAAAGAGGATACCTTTATTGGTTATCTGATGCAGATGAAATATCTTTCGGAAAGTACCGGAGTAGATTTTTCGGGACAGCGGAAGAAACAGGCAGTTGAAATCATAAATGGGTTATATCTTCTGGATGCAGAGAACCGAAGCCGGGTGGAACAGGAGATACTTCAGGCAGAATTAAAGAATACGTTTCTTACATTTATGGATGTGAGTAAAAAGGGAAGAGGTTTCACCTCTTTCGTATTTGGAATGGGACAGCTGTCAGAGGAAGGAATTGCTAAAAAAATAGCAGAGCAGATAAGTGCAATTGCATTTACAATGCCACATAAATTTCATATGGACAGGGAATTTGCAGTTTTGCAGAAAGCTGCGTTGGAAGCATTCCGGCAGCAATACCCTGAGCGGGAGCATTTTCTGATGAAATAGCAACAGACTTCTGTTGGACAATAGAGGCAAGGGCTATTTCTTGTTCAAAAAGTGTCGAAAATTGCGGGAAATCGTAAGAATATATCATATAAAAACATGAAAATTTGACAATTTTATTAAGAAATAATATTATTAACGAATAGACAAATATGAGATATTATTTGTTGAAATTGAAAAAAGGTAGCTTATGAATATAAGTAAAGGGTGGTGCTTGAAATGAGTCTGGTTTTTACCAATGACAACTGTATTGGGTGTAACAAATGTATTCGCGTGTGTCCTTGTCCGGGGGCATGTGTGGCAGTAACAGAAGAAGATGGAACAGAGCGGATTCAGGTAGATCCGGCAAGGTGTATTGGCTGTGGTGCATGTATGGATGCCTGCAAGCATGGTGCAAGAGAGTTTGAAGATGATACGGAGCAATTCTTTGCAGACCTTGCAAAAGGTGAGAAAATATCCATACTATTAGCTCCGGCGTTCAAGGCAAACTATCCTGAAGATTATGAGAGGGTATTGGGAGGATTAAAGAATCTTGGAGTGAACCGTATAATCAGTGTATCTTTCGGTGCAGACATTACAACCTGGGGATATCTTAATTATGTAAAGAAATACAACTTTACCGGTGGGATTTCCCAGCCATGTCCGGCAATTGTGGGATATATTGAACACTACTTACCGGAGCTTCTTCCAAAGTTATTCCCGGTACACAGTCCGATGATGTGCAGCGCAATTTATGCAAAGCAGGAGATGGGAATTACAGATAAACTGGCATTTATCAGTCCGTGTGTTGCAAAATGGTCAGAGATTCATAACCCGGATACAGAAGGCTATGTATCGTATAATGTGACATTTGACCATTTGATGAAATATGTAAGAGAACATAATATATCAGGCACATTTGCCAGTGATGAAATTGAATATGGACTTGGTTCCATCTATCCGATGCCGGGTGGCTTGAAGGAAAATGTATACTGGTTCTTAGGGGACGATGTATATATACGCCAGATAGAAGGAGAGAAACACACATATCGTTATTTAGAGGAGCATAAGGAAGAAATTGCAAAGGGCATGAATAAAGAATTATTCATTGACGCATTAAACTGTGGAATGGGTTGTATTTACGGAACCGGTGTTGAAGAGGAAATTGCAGGAACAGATAAAGCTTTATATAATATCCATCAGATACAGGAGAACTGTAAGAAGAATACGAAGAACAGTGCATGGTCAAGGAAACTGACTCCGGCACAGCGGCTTGCAAAATTAAATAAGCAGTTCTCAAAATTAAAACTGGAGAATTATCTTAGAAAATATACAGACTGCTCCGAAGAGTGTAATTATAAACTTCCGTCTACAGAGGAACTGAATCAGATTTATGATGAGATGGGCAAGAAGACTAAGGAAGCAAGATGCATTGACTGTGAATGCTGTGGCTATGAAAGCTGTGAAAAGATGGCATTGGCTATTTATAATGGCTTCAATAAGAAGGAAAATTGTATTCATTTTGTAAAGGATACCGTAGAGGAAGAGAAGAAGAGAGCATTAGAACTTGCTGATGAAATCAAGGCAGAAAAAGATGCAGTGGAGAAACAGCAGGAGAATATTAAAACAACGGTGGAGACAGTCAATGACTTGTTTGTATCACTCTATGATTCTGTGGATGATATGGTGAATGGAAACGAAAGTAATGCGACGGAATGCAGTGCAGTATCAGAGGAAATTGGTAATGTGTCTGAATTCTGTGAGAAGCTGACTGGCAGAATGCAGGAGATTGATATGCTGTTGGAATCTATGGCAGAGAATAATCAGGAAGTAGTCTCCATTGCTGCACAGACTAATCTTCTGGCATTGAATGCCAATATCGAAGCAGCCCGTGCAGGAGAGGCGGGAAGAGGTTTTGCAGTAGTTGCAGATGAGATAAATAAACTGGCCATGAATTCCAAGGATACGGCATCCCGGAGTACAGAGAGCCAGGCAAAGGTAAAAGAATCCATTGTGGAGATTATCAAAGATGCAGATGAGCTGGCAAATGTTGTAAATGATACCGGTAACCGGATTCAGAATCTTGCCGCAGCAACGGAGGAGATTGCAGCATCGTCCAATGTGATTTTAAGTGCCGCAAATAGTGTAAAGAGCACACTGGAACAATTATAAAAATGGTTTACAGAATCGCAGATGAGAAATCATCCGGTTGCATTCTAGCTTTCATTGGAGTATGATTGCGTTGGTATGGAACAGGTCAGTTCCTACGAATATAGATGCACAGGAGGAGAAAGACATCATGAAAATGAAAACCAGACAAATTACAGTTAGTGCAATTATGCTTGCAATCTGTATTGCAAGTCAGTTCTTTAAAAATTTAAGTGTATACATAACAGGACCAGTTATCAATGCAGCATTAATCTTAACTGTATTGTATGCGGGACTGGCATGCGGAATTATTTTAAGTATTATTACACCGGTTACCGCATTCTTTATTACCGGAAGCCCGGTAATGGCAGCCATTCCGGCAATGTTTCCATGCATTATGGCAGGAAATGCCATTCTGGTGCTTTGTGTAGCGTTGCTTAAGGGTAAGCTTGGTAGTAAAGCAGGATTCCCGGTTTCTATTGTAATCGGTTCTATCTTAAAAGGATTATTTATGGGAGTTGTAATTTCCCTGATTATTTTACCAAATATGCTTCCGGAGAAAATGGCACCAATGTTAAAGGTATTGCAGCTTCAGTTCTCACTGACTCAGGTAGTTACAGCACTGATTGGTGGAGTGTATGCATTTATTATTGCGGCAGCATTAAGAAAGACTTCATTAGGCAAGCAGGATTAGTAGAATACGAACAGAATAAAAATAAAAATGGAATCCCCCGGAGCAGGCGGTTAATAATAACCCAAATCTGTTTCGGGGGATTTTTGGTTATGCGATAATTGGAAAAACTTGCAAAGCGTGTTTCTCGTAGTTGCCGGGTACCCGTAAAAAGCTGCCGGCAGCTATTGGTGCGGGTTTTGTAGATTGAAATTCTGCCCCAAAAAGCCGGGTGAGATAAATTTCTCATATTTTGAAACGGATGTAGACTGCACAGAATCTATCGTTTTCCTTATAGTGTTTTTATAATACGAAGAAAGGAAGGATAGATTTATGAAAATGAAACGTGCTTTAAAATGTATTGGTGCAGTGGCACTGGCAGCATCCCTGATGATGGTTCCGTCCATGATTCCGGTGCAGGCATCAAATGGACCATGCATGGAAGGAGAGTTTGCATTTGCCAATATTCAATTGAATGATACGGTTGTATTTTCCACCAATGAGAAAAATACAGTGGACGGAGCGTCTTATGACCAGGCAAGCAATACGCTGACCTTAACCAATTATGACCATCCGGATGTTGCACTTTATACCAACATGATGGGAGACGATTTTAAATTGAATCTGGTAGGCAGTAATAAGCTGCAGAATCTTGGAATCTGGCATGGCGGCTGGGGCGGCTCCCTGACAATTTGCGGTTCCGGAAGCCTTACTGTCAATGAAAACAGAAAGAATCCGGATGGTATTGAATTATTGGCAGAAGGCGGCAAGTCGCTGCTGACGGTTTCCGGGGACAGTACAGTAACGGTATATCGTGGAACTGACGGATGTCCGTTTGGTTCATCCTGGAATTATACGTCATCACCGATTGTGGCAAAGGGACAGGTTAATGACATGAAGATTCAGGCAGAGCATCCTTTTGAAATGATTCAGGTATATGGTGGTTATTTTGGAACTGATATCAGTCCGGTCCAGAGTGATGTGTATACAAAAACCGGAGAAGAAGGCCGGTTTGTTATAACAGAAGTAACCGATATGTCCGGAAATAAGACCTACCGGATTGAAAAATTGCAGGAATGCACTACGCTGGGTGCAGAGGTAGCAATAACTGTAGAAGATAAGCTTACGGATATTTCGGCATATACAGCAAATGGAGAGATAGCAGCTTATTATTCCACTACGATGGCAAGTGGAGGAAGTGATGCCTGTCTGGTAAAGAAACAGGATACGGGAGACACCTTTATTTATAGAGGAACCTATTATGAGGCTGGTAATTCTTACCGGATTCTTTGTCCGATTCTTATGAGTTATACGGATTATAATACACAGGAAACCAGATATCTTATGGACGCAGCACATCCGGTTATGAAAGAGCTTGTAGAAAACATGGCGCTTGCGGAAGATACCTTACCGGCTGGTTATGAATTTGAAGGAAAAGAAGTAGAGAATGTTTACAATGTATATTCCGGGGCGGATGTGATGTCCTTTACACCGAAGCAGGTTGTAGTGAATGGCGTAGTGGATGTAACAGATGGAGATACCGCTATTTCCGACAATGGATTCCGGCAGATATTGGCAGAGAATCAGACAAAGGACATTGTTATCAAATCCAATGATGAGCTTTCCTTTACCTTTGGAAAAGGAACCATGTCAGCCGTTGATAATGTTTCCAGCTATGATTTTGGAGTAAAGATTGTAAAAGATTACAGTGAGCTGGGCACGCTTCCAAATGCAGTAAATAAGAATATTTTCATTGAACAGATTAAGTATAATTATTCCGGTCAGCTTCCGGCAGAAGCACAGATTCGTATTTTTGTGGGAACCCGGTATGCCGGAAAGACATTATATTACAGCCGGTTATTTGACAATGGAACGATTTTAAATATTGATGCGGGAGTAGTAGATTCAGAAGGATATCTGACCGTAAAACAGAATCATTGCTCTACTTATCTTATTACCACAGAAAAGCTGGCAGATACGGCTGCCACAGGAAATGGTGGTACAACATCCGGAAATGGCGGTACAACATCCGGAAGTGACAGTACAGTTTCCGGTGGTGCGGCTGGAACAGCAGCAAATGCATCAACAACAGCAAATAGCCAGCCAACCGTAAAGACATCCGGTAAACCAAAGACAGGTGATAATTCTGCAATTGCAGTTTGTATGGCATTGATTGCAGCAGGTTGTGGAGGAATGTTTGTTTTCAGAAGAAAGAAAGCAACTGAAAATGAATAATCAGAAATAAAAAAGAATAATCAGAATGGAATAAACAGAACAGAATAATTAGAACAACCAGAACAGAAAGGACAGGCACGGATAAAGAGCCTGTCCTTTCTGCTGCCAAAAGAATTGTGCAATCATCTTATTTGCCGTATAATAAAAAATAATATAGTAGAAAGAAGCGATAATATGCGCATACAACTTGCAGCTACCATTCGTAAATATGATAAGAAAAATTTTCCAAAGGATATTCTGGCCGGTATTATTATTATGGCAGTTTCCATTCCGATAGCTATGGGCTATGCACAGATTGCAGGACTTCCGGCAGTCTATGGTCTGTATGGTTCCATTTTCCCAATTCTGATATTTGCACTGTGTTCGACTTCACCACAGTTTATTTTTGGCGTAGATGCGGCACCGGCAGCCTTAATTGGTTCGGCACTGGTGGGACTTGGTATTGAGAGTGGAAGCAGTGAAGCAATTGCAGCAGTGCCGGTACTTACTTTCTTTGTGGCAGTCTGGTTATTGGCGTTTTATTTTATGAAAGCAGGAAAACTGGTGAACTATATTTCGGCACCGGTTATGGGTGGATTTATTACCGGAATCTGCACCACGATTATTCTGATGCAGGTACCAAAGTTAATGGGCGGTACCGCCGGCGTTGGAGAACTCATTGAGCTGGTGGAGCATATCGGGCAGACGAAGGTGAATCTGCCATCACTGATTTTAGGCGGCATTTCCCTTCTGATACTTCTTGTATCAAAGAAAGTAATGCCGAAATTTCCAATGGCAGTGCTTTTAATGGCAGCAGGAGCAGCAATGACAAAATTTTTTCCGGTGAGGGAATGGGGAATCCAGACGCTGTCTGCAGTAGAACCGGGACTTCCACAGTTTGTGATTCCGGATATCCGCATGCTTCCGATGAAAGAGGTAGTAACTATCAGCCTTTCGGTGGCAGTGGTCATTATGGCAGAAACGCTTCTGGCAGAAAATAATTTCGCACAGAAGAATGGATATCGAATGAATGATAATCAGGAAATTTTTGCATTCTCCATGGGAAATTTCCTGGCAGCATTTACAGGCTGCTGTCCTATTAATGGCTCTGTTTCAAGAACTGCAATGGGAGAACAGTATCAGAGTAAGACACAGCTGACCGGAATCATAGCCGGTTTATCCATGCTGGTATTGCTGCTTTGCGGAACCGGATTTATCGGCTATCTTCCGATTCCGATGCTGACGGCAATTGTAATTTCTGCATTACTTGGGGCAACGGAATTTGAGCTTGCTGCAAGATTGTTGAAGGTCAGCCGTACAGAATTCTTCATTTTCTTAGGAGCATTCTTTGGCGTGCTGATGCTTGGAACCATCAATGGCGTTTTGATTGGCATTATACTTTCCTTTACTGAGATGATTATCCGTACTGCCAAGCCATCAAGATGTTTTCTTGGAATCCAGCCGGGACATCGCCATTTCCGGGATTTAAAAGAAAGTCATCAGATACATGCGATAGAAGGCGTTCTGATATACCGGTTCAGCAGTAATCTCTTTTTTGCTAATGTGCAGATGTTAAAGCGGGACATTGAAGACAATATAAAAGAGGATACGAAGGCAGTCATTTTAGATGCCAGTGCTATCGGCTCCATGGACATTACAGCGGCGGATCAGTTGGAAATGCTGTATCAGGGTCTTAAGAAACGTGGTATCTGTTTTTATATTACAGAACATATTGCAGATTTGAATGAACAGATGCGAAAGCTTGGTCTGGGACACATCATAGAAGAGGGCAGCGCAAGAAGAACAATACATATTGCTTTAAAGGATATGGGTTATGAACGTCCTTATCCGCTGGAGGGCGGTGTAGACAATAAACAGCGCAGTGCCTCAAGAAAGCGGGCGGATAACCGGGTGCAGGAATTTGTCTGGGCATTTGGTTCGGAAACTGAAGATGCTATAGAGCGGCAGATTGTGGCACAGATAGAACAGCTGAAAAAGACAGGAGATGTGGAAAAGCTGTTACATGGAAGCTGGTCCCATATGGAAGAACTGGACGAAGATGAGTGGCTGGAGCATTTAGAGGAGCATTTGAAAGAGATTGTTAATATTTCCGGTAAAGATGAAAGAACGCTGGCTATGCGGTTAGAGGAACATCGACGGGAAGTACATGAGCGTATTGCAAAGGAACATCCGGAACTGGCAGAGCGCTTTAAAGAACGCCGGCATGCGTTAGACGAACATCTGAAGGAACGGAGACCGGAGGTTTATGCACTGGTAGAGGACTTAAGGGAAAAACGGACTTCAGGAAAGATTTAATTAGGCAGAGACATCTTGCTTTTTCGACAAAATTTGCAGGAACCAGTCTGATAATCTGAAACAGATTGGAAGGTATTATGCGGGATGAAAAAGGAAAAGCAGGAAAAAAGGTTTTTTACGGTATTGATTGTATGTATTGTGGTTATGGCTTTGATATTTGGATGGATGTCAAAAGACCTTGGGGGTTCAAACCAATACATTGATAAGAACAGCAAACAGAGTTTATCTGAACTGATGGAACAGATGGAGAGGGCTTACCGGAATCGTCTGGAGATTACTTATGAACAGATAGATTCTATTGAAAAATATATGTTTGGGGATGGGGAAAGGGAAGCAGAACTGAAAGATTACCAGAATTATTTTGACTCCATGGAAAGTGATATGGTGCGGGATATTGTCTTTGTCAATGATGAAGGTGAATATCTGTGCATGCGTGGACTGAATGGCAGAATACAGATGCAGGATGGACTGTCAGAATTATTTGGTGAGAATAAAGGAATTGCCCAGTACTGTACCTGGAAGGATGGAGAGGAAATCTTTATAATTGCAAAATCAGTAGATTCTTTTTTGGTCAATGGGGAAGAATATGAAGCAATTGCATTTCTATTCCGGCCACAGATTATTAACGATCTTTTTGTAACGTCTGCTTATAACGGACAGGCTAATATCTATGTCATGGATGAAAACGGAGAAGTGGCATATGCAAGCATTAATAATGAGCCGGGTGAAGTAACCATAAATTATAATCTGTTTGATAGTTACCATGAACAAAAGATTATGAATAAGAAAGATTATGAAAAAGTGAAGTCGGACTATGCAGAACGCAGCTCCGGGTGTATAACCCTGGAACGTGAAAATGAGTCCGACTATTTTTCGTATCGTGCATTAAAAGGAACACAGTATATGATAGCCTGTGAAGTGGACAGTACGATTGTGCAGAATGTACTGGCAGATTATCAGATTATGATGCTGCATATCTGGCTGACAGTGACCTGCATTATCATTGCAATGTTAGCAGCACTGGGTATTAGTATTCTATGGATTTATAATGAAAAGAATAAGGTAGCTTACGCGAGACGAAATGCAATGCAGCAGGCAGAAGCAGCAGAGAAGCTGGAAGAAGTCAATACTGCATTGGAAGAGACGGTGCTGTTTGCAAATACGGCAAAAGCAGAGGCAGAGCGTGCCAATGAAGCGAAAAGTGTATTTTTATCCAATATGAGCCATGATATGCGGACTCCTTTAAATGCGGTTATGGGACTGGCTACACTGATTTCAAGAGATGCTGAAAATTCGGATTGTGTCCGGGAATATGCAAGAAAACTGACTTATTCAGGGGAACATCTGCTTGGACTCATTAATGATGTCCTTGATATGTCGAAGATTGAGGCCGGTAAAACGGTCCTTAATATTATGAACACGAATATTGCTGAACTGGTGGAAGAACTGGATATGATTATCCGTTCACAGACCAGAGAGAAGGGGCAGGAATTCATGATTCATGTACATCGGATAGAAACAGAAGAAGTGGAAGCAGATAAATTACGTCTGAAGCAGATACTGCTGAACATTTTATCCAATGCAGTAAAATATACCCCAAAGGGCGGTAAGATAGTATTTGATATTACAGAAGTACCAAAGAAAAAGGGAAACTTTGCACAGTATCAGTTCCGGATCAGTGATAATGGACAGGGGATGGGTGAAGAGTATCTTAAGAATCTTTTTGACCCATTCAGCCGGGAAGTGCAAAGCACTGTTAATCCGGTTTCCGGAACGGGTCTTGGAATGCCAATTGCCAAGAGCCTGGTGGAGTTAATGGGTGGAAGCATTCATGTGAAGAGTAAGCTTGGAAAAGGAACTACTTTTGAGGTGATTTTGAATTTCCGGAAAATAAAGTACCAGGAGAAGGTTAACTGGTGGAAACTGCAGAAGATAAGCCAGGTACTGGTGGTTGATGATGAGAGTGAATCAGGAAGATATATTATGGATACGCTGCATCCGTTTGGGATTGATGTGCAGACAGCAGATTCCGGCAAAATGGCGGTTCATATGGCAGAACAGGCTGTGGAAGCCGGAAAAACAAAGACCTGGGATGTTGTAATTATAGACTGGAAGATGCCGGGAATGGATGGCGTTGCAACGGCAGAAAAATTGCATCAGATTCTGGGAGAGAAAACAGTATTACTGCTTTTTGCCTATGATTGTAAGGAGATAGAAGAAGCAGCGGGTTATGCTGGAATTCAAAGTATTTTAAGCAAGCCGTTTTTTGTGACAAATTTTAAACGGTGCATCGAACAGGCAAGAAAAGAGCAGCAATTGCAGGGGAAAGGACAAGCAACAGAAAAAGAGAAAATGACATTAAAAGGAATGCGTTTTCTGATAGCAGATGATAATGATTTAAATGAAGAAATATTGGAAGAACTGTTAAAAATGGAAGGTGCAGACTGTGACCGGGCAGTAAATGGCAAGGAAGCAGTAGAAATGTTTGCAAGAGCGGAGGAAGGACGATATAATATTATTTTAATGGACATTAAGATGCCTGTTATGAACGGCTATGATGCAACGAAAGAAATCCGGAGACTTAAGAAGAAGGAAGCAGCGAAAATACCGATTTTTGCCATGACTGCCAATGCCTTTGCGGAAGATATCCGGACCTGTATGGAAGCAGGGATGGATGCACACATTGCCAAACCGGTGGATCTGGATTTATTGGAAGAAAACATCCGGATTTATATGCAGGCAAAAGCATAACAAAAGAAGAAGGGAACAGAAGAATGGGTATTTTTAAGAAACGTCTGACTGTAAATGAAGCAATCAATGCAGCGCATACTTCGGAAAATGCAATTATAATTGACTGCCGGGCAAAGGAAGATTACCAGAAAGGACATGTGGCAGGAACAAAGAATATTCCGCTGGACAAGATAACGGAAGACCGTATTTTGCGGAGATTCCCGGATAAGGAAAAATCTTTTTATATTATAGGAAGTTACAGCTACCGGTCCGAAAAGGCGGTAAAAGCATTTAAGAAATTAGGCTATAAGAATGCCATTTTCGGCGGTTATATGGAGGAACACCACGGAATTCTGGTGAAGTAAGCTTAATGATTAAAATTGTATAAAGTCTATAAAGAATAAGAAAAATGCAGAAAATGTTTGTGAAAAAACAGGAAATTTCTGCATTTTTTTAATACCAAAATATACAAATTGACGCAAGTGTACAAATTGCATAAAAAAACAACCAAAAAACTGGCAAAAATTGCAGAAGAATATGGAATATTTACACGAAAAAACGGCAAATGGTCAGACCTATTTTCACGGGAAGAAAACGGTTGCGTTTGCATTTTTTTCTTGTTAGAATTTTAACGATTTAAAAATGCCTTAGAGCAGCAGAAGGAAGTGAGACAGATGGATGCTCTGGTAAATAGCCTGATGGAAGAATTGAACTGTGAAACGGTATTTACAATTCCGATTTTCGGAGGCATTCCCATTTATGAATCCGTAGTAGTAACCTGGATTATCATGGCAGTAGTTATTGTGCTGTGCATACTCTTGACCAGGAACTTAAGTGTGGAACATCCGGGACGCAGACAGATTATTCTGGAAACGGCTGTAAACGGGTTGAATAACTTCTTCCGGGATACCATAGGCGAGAATGGAAAGCAGTATATTCCTTATCTTATGACGGTGGCAATCTATATTGGAATTGCCAACTTAATCGGTCTGCTGGGATTTAAACCACCGACCAAGGATATGAATGTTACCGCAGCATTGTCCCTGATGAGTATCATATTGATTGAGATGGCGGGTATCCGCAGGAAAGGAACAAAGGGCTGGCTTAAGAGTTTTGCAGAGCCGATGCCGGTAGTACTTCCAATCAATATTCTGGAGGTCTTTATCAAACCATTGTCGCTGTGTATGCGACTTTTTGGAAATGTATTAGGTTCATTTGTCATTATGGAATTGCTGAAAATGGTAGTACCGGCAATTCTGCCAGCAGTATTTAGCTGTTATTTTGACATTTTTGACGGATTGATTCAGGCATATGTATTCGTATTTCTGACCGCATTGTTCGTCAAAGAAGCAACCGAATAGGGAAGAAAAAGCAAAAAGAGAAACAGAAAAGTAGAAAAGAAAAGGAGTGCATATTATGTCATCAACATTATTAGTAGCAATCGGAGCAGGTATCGCAGTATTAACAGGTATTGGAGCAGGACTTGGAATTGGAAAAGCAACATCATCCGCAGTAGATGCAATTGCAAGACAGCCGGAAGCAGAGAGCAAAATCAGCAAATCACTTCTTCTTGGATGTGCATTGGCAGAGGCAACTGCTATTTACGGATTCGTTATCGCATTGTTAATCATCCTCTTCTTAAAATAATAAAGAAAGATTATAGAAAGGCAGGTACGGGAAATGCTTAGCATTAATTTTTGGAATATCTTATGGACCGTTGTAAATCTGCTGGTATTATATGTAGTCTTTCGTAAATTTCTTTATCAGAGAGTCATGAATGTGATTGAGGCAAGAGAAGAAATGGTAAAGAAGCAGTTCGACGATGCAAAGAAAAGCGAAGAAGATGCCAGAAAATTAAAGGCAGATTATGAAGAACGCTTATCGGATGCAAGAACGGAGGCAGACCAGATTATTATTGATGCCAGAGCAAGAGCAGAAGAAGAGCATGCACGCTCGGTAGAGAAGACCCGGGAAGAGACTGAGCATATGTTAGAAAAAGCCAAGGAAGATATTGCAAACGAGCAGGAAAAGGCACAGCAGGCAGCTCAGGCTGAGATCTCGACCAAGGCACG
>NZ_QTVB01000109.1:0-1704 GCF_003435965.1 Roseburia sp. AF42-8 | reverse complement strand
CCTAAAATGAAATTTTAAATTCCACTGCCCTACAGGGCGGTAGAATTTAGTCCTGCACAGTAGATATTTACTCTTTCATACATCAGTGTTATTGTAAAAGTTCCTTCTGACAGCAGTAGAAGGAGAATTATCATGAGTAAATATATCCCTGGAAACCAGAAACATCTAACACTTAATGACCGTATCTACATCGAAAACGAATTATCCAAAGGTGCGACTTTTAAAGACATTGCGGCATTCCTTTGTAAAGATCCTACAACCATCTCAAAAGAGGTTAAATCACGACGCCTTTCTGACTGGTACCACAAAGGAACTTTCTACAATGCCAAAAACTTTTGTGTACACCGCTATCACTGTAAAAAAACAAATGCCTGTGGAAAAATCATGCTCTGCGGCATTAAATGTACATCCTGTCCAACCTGCAACCAAACCTGTAAGGATTTCGAAAAGGAACGGTGCTGCAGACTTGATAAGGCGCCTTATGTATGTAATGGCTGTCCAATGAAAATCAATCATTGTACCATTGCCCATAAATACCGCTATGATGCCCGTTTTGCCGACCGTAAGTACCGCGAATTATTAAGTAGTTCCCGTGCCGGGATAAATATGACCCGGCATCAGCTGCACCAAAAAGACCAGATTGTTACTCCGTTGATCGCACAGGGACAGTCACCCTATCAGATCCTGATCAATCATCCGGAACTGGATATGTCTGTCCGCTCCATGTACACATACATCGATAAGGGACTGTTCACAGCCAGAAATGTGGATCTGAAAAGGCAGGCAAAATTCAAACCAAGAAAGTGCCACAAAACACAGATCAAAGACCGCGAAGTATTTACCAACAGAACCTATGCAGACTTCTGTTCTTTGGAATTAAATTCTTATGTACAAATGGACACAGTAAAGTCATCAAGGGACTCCCAGAAAACGCTGTTAACCATGATCTTTACAGAGGAAAAACTGTTTCTTGCATTTCTTATTAACCGGTGCACAAAAGGTGCCGTCCGTGCTGTATTTGACCGTTTGGAAAAACGTATGGGAACGTATGAATTTACATCTGTTTTTGAAAATATCTTAACCGACCGTGGCTCTGAATTTGGGAACCCAGAAGAATTAGAAACTGGAATTACCGGCATACAAAGAAGCAGCATTTATTACTGTGATCCAATGCGTAGCGGACAAAAAGGAACCATCGAACAGGCGCATACCATGCTCCGCATGATATTGCCTAAAGGAACATCCTTTGAATTTCTAACCCAATGGGATGTCAATCTTATTGTGAATCACATAAACTCTACTCCAAGAGAAAGCCTTGACGGCAAAACGCCGTATGATGCTGCCCTGGAAACACTTGGAGAAGATGTTCTTAAAGCCTTTCAGCTCAAGCCGATTTCACCAGATGAAGTCAATTTAACGCCTAAGCTGATACGCTTTAAGAAGTAACTAATTAACTGATCGAAATCTGCTGTCAGACTGGAAGTAAACATTTCACATTTTTTAAATGTGGCTGGTGGAATTTAGTCTGACACACCGAATTCCAGTAGCCTGTTTTTCATGCCATAAAAACAACAAAATTTCGATAAGCTAGCTTAATTATAACAGAAAGCAAGAGATTTTGTTAAAAAAACTCCTGCAAAACCAGCAAAATTTAAAAGCCGATGGAATTTACTCTTGCACTGGAATTTACTTTTTCAAGTCAGC
>NZ_QTVB01000108.1:0-1964 GCF_003435965.1 Roseburia sp. AF42-8 | reverse complement strand
ATCAGTTGTTATTGAAAGAAGATAATTCTGAGGAGGCTATGATAAATTTCAGAGAATGTCTGAAAAGAATTAATTCACAGGAAAGATATATGATGTTTCAAAAATCAAAGAAGATAATTCTGAGGAGGCTATGATAAATTTCAGAGAATGTCTGAAAAGAATTAATTCACAGGAAAGATATATGATGTTTCAAAAATCTGGATTTAATGTAATAACAAGAGACGAAAACCGCAGTATTGATGAGACATTTGCTTTGGTAGAAAGTATGTTTGGATTAAATAGATAAAGTCGATACAATGTCTGAGAATGTTAATGCGGAGCAAGGTGTTAGTGCGCATTGACAGACTTTTGGTAAAGCCGGTTCCGGTGGCGGTGAAACTGATGCCGGATGCTGAGATGGAACCGCCATATGATGGTGCGAAAAAAATGATTCTGGTTGATGATGTGGATAATCGGCAGTTTCTGTGTGAATTGGTTGAGAGCATGTGGGAAGAATTGCCGAAGAAGAAAGAGAAAAAGTTGAGAAAAAGTGCAAGTAAGACTTGACAAAAACGAACAAGTATTCTATATTTAACTGCGGAGATTTTATACCCAAAAGCAGAAAATAGGAATGTACAAATGGAGCTCAAACCCTTGTGGTTTGGGCTTTTTCTAATTTTGTAGAAAATCTGAGAATAACTATTTCTAAAAAGTCAATTATCATTTTGTAATGGAAAATGGACAGAATTATTCACAAAACTGTTTGTACAATACTAACAAATTTTTGAGCGTATATAGTCTTGTAAAAGTGGCAGCATGGCAATCGAGTAACATCGGTTGCTTTTTTTGTTGCCTATTTTTTAGAAAGTCATCAATCGCCCCGATAGAGTGATTTCTAAAAAACAAAGTAAAAAGAGTGGAGGAAATGCAAAGTGAAAGAGTATTCAAAAGGTATTTATGTGAAATTTAAACCGGAGGAGGTGGAAATATTGCATGATCGGATGAAGGAAGCCGGAGTTCAAAATATGAGTGCGTATATCAGAAAGATGGCGTTAAACGGGTATGTAATAATCCCGGAATGGCCTGATTTGAACCGGTTAATATCTTTACATACAAGGATTAGTAATAATCTCAATCAGTATGCTAAGAAAGCAAATGAAACGGGGAAGCTGTATGAAGAGGATATTGCAGAAATAAAAAAGATGAATAATGAGCAAACAGAGCTTCTGAAAAAGGCACTTGAAGTAGTTATTCATCTATATGAGGAAGATTCAAAGAAGAGAAAGTGAATTGATAAAAAGCGTTAGCGTGGCTCTGCGGTTTATCCGCAGTTCGAGGGGATTGGGGCATTTTCCCCAACAAGCAAAAATGCGCCGGGTATATACCGGGGCACTGCTTGCCAATTTGCAAAAAATGAAAGGAAGGACTTTATTTATGAGAAATTTAGAAAAAGAACAGAGGCTTGGAAGAAATGGAATACAAAATCTGTGCATTAAGCCGACGTTTAATTATTGTACTGGTGAAGAGCAGTTTACACTCTTCAAGTTACCAAAATGTCTAATAGATGATGCATGCTTTTGGGGGCTGTCAATAGATGCAAAACTTTTATATGCAATCTTTTTAGATAGGGTTTCATTATCTATAAAAAATGGATGGGTGGACGAAAACGGAAGAGTATTTATCTATTATTCTGTAATAAAAATTTGTGAGATATTGAATTGTGGAACGCAAAAAGCCTGCAAGTTATTGGATGAGCTGGAGACATTCGGGGCACTTGAACGTAGGAGACAGGGACTTGGAAAACCTAACAGGCTCTATTTGAAGAAAGTGTTTTGAAAGATATCCACATAAGAAAAAATCAAAGCACATAAGACGTAAAAATCACAGTCAGGAATTTTGATTTTACGATTACAGAGTTTTTATTTCTACAGGTCTGGAACTGAAAAAATCAAAATCTAATAAGACTAATATTAACAATACTAATT
>NZ_QTVB01000107.1:0-1970 GCF_003435965.1 Roseburia sp. AF42-8 | reverse complement strand
AACTATATCTTTCAAAAATAGCTACCAACTTACTTTTAATATCTTCTAAATCACCCTCTTTATAAATAGCTATTTCATAATCGTCTGCATATCGAACAAACGTAAATCCACTTTCTCGTAATTCAATATCTACTCTAGCTAAAATTGCTTCTGATATTATTCTAGACATATACGGTCCGACTAATATTCCATTTGTTCGTGCTCCATTTAATCTTCTAATTCTATCATCTAAAGCAACATATTTTCTGTAGTTTTCATCCAGACTATCACGCAAAAAAGCTTCCTTTGCGCCGTCAATTCCCAGTTTTATTGCACTTAATGTATGTGTATATATACTTTTATAAAATTCAGAAATATCTATATGTAAAATTCCACTTGCACCTCTAGTCATCTGAATTTTATGAAGCATATTTCCCACATATACAGACCGTTCCCTTTCTTCCTCTTGATTTTCTGTGCTATCATTTATTGTCAGGCTTACACCGACGATAGCATCTCCATAAATATTGTCAACATCAATTATTTCATGTTCTTCATTCGCTATTCGCGAAAAAGAATTATAATCATTACCAGATATTTGTATTATATCAACCAATATATCCTTATTATCTCTCAAGAAATTTATTAACGAAATATAACCGGCCACCTCTGGTATGCTAATCATACGACGGTCACCAGCCTTCCCGAACCTACTCATGAAATATGAATATGGCTCCACTTTATCCTTATGCGAAGCTCCTGCCCCGTATATATTTATCGAATCCGAATTCAAATTAAAATTATCTGGAAGGTACTCTGAAAATATCCCCTTTTCTTTTATTAAATTCAATAATTTTTCCGTAACAGTTTGCTCTATCATTAGTATTCTCCTTTAATATTCCTATTTTTTCTAATACATCTCCACAAAAAGGGGTAACAATTTGTCCCGCTTCACCAGTCGTATCTCCTCATTCTGCTGCTTGGCCTTTTATACCATAGGTTGCATCTACACTATCTTCCAATTCCTTATTGGCTCATTTTTTAATTCTCGAACTTTATCACACCACTCACTATCAAGGAGACCAAAATTACAATATAATTCCAGATAAGCCAAACGCATCATTCCCATAACATCAATCTTTCCTGAAAACAATGCGTTTTAAACAAAATAGTATAGCCCCTTCTAAAATAGAGACATATAAAAATCAGCGTTATTTCAAAATCTTTTAGGTCAGGGAATGCAACTGATACTACGTTTTTATTTAGTTATTTTTTTGCTTAAAATTCTGCCAGTGTCTGCTTCAATCAACAAATTTAGTCCCATAAATGTTATGACACTTATATATTGGCAATCTTTTTTTCCAATGGACACTATAGTCTGCGGATTCAACGGCTTAATAATATCATCAATTTCCCATATTTTATTACCATTAAAATCGTATGCACCCAAATTATTTGTAGGATGTTCAGTTGAATACTTATTTCTTATTACCACACACTTCTCGAATTCTATTACCTGTGCTATTTTTTCACTAAATATAATTTGTTTTTCACCAAACCATACTATATTCTCTTTATATGAATAGTCTTTTTTCATTCTAGTCTACCTATCAACCTTTCATTTACAAAAGCATCTTCATCAATAAATTTACCCATTGTATCAAATTGCTGACCGCCTCCATTTCCCCAGCCTTCAACGGAATTAGCAATACCTGTTTGCAACTTAAAATCTGGGCTCACATTAACATCACAAATATGTGTTGGTTCTTTAGGCAATGCATATTTATCTGCAATTTGTGCTGGTGTCAAACCATCAATATCACTTTTTTTCATTAACCAACCACCTAGAGATGTAATTAGATATACTTATTAAAGCATCAATATCCAATCAAAAAAAGCTTTCCCTCCATTCTCATAATTCCCTCTATTACCATTATTGATTGATTTCTTTGTGCTATTTTTTTTTAGCCCTCCTCAATGTTATTCATATT
>NZ_QTVB01000106.1:0-2104 GCF_003435965.1 Roseburia sp. AF42-8 | reverse complement strand
AACTTACATAAGAAAATTTTTATGTAAATTAGATTTTCATAATTTTTAATATGCAAATAAAAGCTCACAATACACTAACATAATAACTCTCTTTGCCTGCATATATTAACTAGTCTCAAATGGGGATTACCGCTGGAGAATTCCAACATATCTGAATTATGTGATATTTGTACTAGCTATCGCTTATAACTCATACTCCCATTCATCAAATTACTTTTTCTGTTAATAGATTACTCTCTTTGTCATTTCTTGTCAATTATTTTGTTGGAAATCTTTTTCAAAGGACTGCATTTCCCGGAACATTTCCTTATCGACATAGCAGCCGGCTTTCTCATGCTCGGTCAGATTGATGGCACAGTCAAACTGGTCAATGATTCCTTCTATCGGCTGTACCATTCCTTTCCAGCCATCTCCCATAGCATCCTGCAGCCGCTTCCAGTCCGTATACATTCTGACCGCTGCATTATTGTGCTTTCCTTCTATGGTCGGAAGTGAAATCTGCATATCCTTTTTCAGTACTGTCTTGCCATTTTCATCCGGCTCTGGAAAATCTTCTGACGTTTTGGTTGGAATAATAAACCTGGCTTTTGTCATTTCTATGGACAGAAATCTAAAATATAATTTGTAAATAAGTTTCTGCTCGTCTGTTGCCGGCTGCCCAAGCTGAGCAATCAGAAGCATCCATCTTACCAGGTCAGGGTTGGTAACCGGAATGCTAATTTCCGGTATATTGCTGTAGTCCGGCTCCGGAACAAATTCCGGTGCTGCTATTGCCGTATTTTCATTTACCACTTTGACTCCACAGGCACCATTCATATAAAAACAGTATCCCAGGAAATTGTAAATTGCCTTATGGGAATCATCGTTTTTAATCTCTCTGATTTCATACCGTTCTTCCGGAAATCTGACTTTAAATATATCCTTATATGCCTTAGTCAGAATCCAGATGTCAGGTGGTGTACACATATATGTGCCATCCTGTCGGTCTACTGTCTGGGAAAAAAGTGCCGGCTCTCCTGTGATTTTACTGTATACGCAATAAATAGCAGGTGCTTCCAATACCTTTTGAACAAGGGATTTTGCAATTACACCAATCCGCTTTCGGACTTCTTCTTTCTCAGCATCATCCTTTGCCGGAATTACTTTCGTTTTATACCACGCATACAAACGCCAGATTTCTGAGCAATCTGTAATGCTTAATTCATCAAGTTCTTTCTGTGAAAGTACCAGTTGTTTTGACGATACATAAGTATCTCCCAAACCGGAAATATAGGCATCATGTACTTCTGCAACTGTTGTGGTTCTTGAATATACCATTGTTCCGCATTTTATCGGATACGTTCCTGCCTGCTCCAGTTTCAATCCTACCCGGCAGTTTTCTGCTTCACGCACAGCTTTTCCCTGACCAACTTCTATTCCGAGCACTACTGTCACCAGTATTTCTCCATCATCATCCGAAAAATTACTCATGTAGACAGCATCACCCACCTGTATTTTTCCCTTCAGTTCACCTACAACCACGATATCATCTGTATTTCTAAGGCGGAACTTATCCTGTACTTTTAATACACACTTTCTTGCTGCTTCTTTGGAACTATTTTCCACTGCATTATCTTTATTCTTAAAAAGATGTAACTTTTCCCTGATTCCCATTGCAACCGGCTCCTTTTCGTTGTTCTAATTGTTCTGCTGTCTATCTATGATATATTCCAGCATTTTTCTCGCATTAGCTTTTTTCATTTGAAGTTCAAACAGTCTTTCCTTTTTTTCATTAAAAAACAGATATGCCACATTTCCCGGCATTGCACTAACCCCGGTGATTTGCCCGATTGGGATATTTTTTAGTTTTCTTTCTGCATAGTAAAATACTTCATTTTTCTTTATAAATACTGCCGAATATGTAAAATGCTGACACAAAAATGTTGCAAAACCAAGCTGAACCATACAGCAGCAAAAAAGAAATAGAAATAGTGACGCTATTTCTAATGAAAATAACAGAATCACCCATTCCAAAACGCTAATTATATAAAACAGAATTCCAAATATCCATATTATTTTTTTATCCCCTACATAGATAAATGCTTCTGCTTTATTATTTTTCTGC
>NZ_QTVB01000105.1:0-2245 GCF_003435965.1 Roseburia sp. AF42-8 | reverse complement strand
GTCGGAGTCGGAACCATGATTCTGGGAGGAATGCTTGTCGTAGCAACCTGTGGTATGGCACTTCCTTTAGTGGCTACAGTAGGAGTAATGGCAATTGGCGCAGGAACAGCAGCATATGGCTTTTCAAATACAGTAGAAGGTGGTCAGGATGTTTATGCAGGAGTAACAGGAGACCCAAGAATGGTATCGGTTAATCCAATCCGTGATACAGTATTTGCCAGTAATCCGGACCTCTATTATTTAATAGGAAATGTATTGACAATCGCTGCTTCCCTGATACTGACCGGAGGAATGGCAGCAAATGCAGCAGTAAGTGCAGGAACATCCATAGGAAGGGCCGTAGTAACAGAGTATGCAAAGCAGGGACTGACGATGGCAGCCAGCAGCTATGTGGAAAAGAGCATGACAGAAGCAACCAACAGTCCACTGGCAGGCTTTGTAGTTGGCTCACTAACCGGAATAGCAACATATGGAACGCTCAGTGAGGCAGAGCTGGAAGTAGTAAATAACGTAAAAAGACCGCAGCAGTTGGGAAATGTAGGGGAGAGTGGTAGAAACACAGCAACGACAATAGATTATTCTTATAAATTTGATAGGGAATTAGCCAATTTTAATGATGGTTATGAAATAAGGACAACAGTAGATAAAGATTTAATATTAGTGCAGTATAGTTCTGACGCACCAGATGCATCCTTATGTTACTGGACAACGGTTGATGAAGCAAATGGAATTACAACATTGAATGATTATATGGATAAGTTGGCTTTATCAAAAGATTGGGGAAACAGAAATACTGTAAAAGTTGCGAGAATTCCTGCTGGAACGGAGGTTAAGTATGCTGTAGGAACTGCGAGAGAACAATTATTGATTGCAGACCCTAGACCAGGTGGTGGAGTTCAATATTTATTTAATCAATTTGATACAGATTGGATAACAGAGATTAGAAGTTTTTCAAATTAAAGGAGATTGCTATTATGGATAAAAGACAAGAATTATTAAAAAAATTGGAACTATTAGTACAAGAAATTGATAAAGCCAAGAAAATGGTAGATGATGAAAAAAGTCAATACTTAAATAATTATGAAAATAGAATTGAAGTCGTAATAAAAAAATTACGGGATGGTACATTACCTGCTTCTAAAGGTGGACTTATTGGTACAATGAGAGGGATTTCAGAATATGACAGTTTGGCATCTATAAAAGCGTTGTACGATGCGGCATCTGATGTGGATTTGTTTTATAGCAAAGAATGTCAAAAATGGTAATATATTATTTTAATTATGTCTCCACATAAGGACATCTGAAATCAAAACTGAACATTGTATTTTTAGACTTAAAATGCATTGTTTTCATAGCAATTGGTGCTGTGGAGATGATGTGTTTTTGCATTGAATAGCGGTATTTATATTATAAAAATCGGTCAAAAAAGCGGTAATTTAATTGGACATTTTCATCTTTTTTGCGGTAATTGAAAGGGTTGTAGTTCTGTGTATCCTAATCATTTTATCCAGACCAAAATGTCGGACAAAGTTTTCGTACAATGTAGGAAAGCCTTACAGTATCATTATTTCCGTTGATAAAGAAAAATATGCTTTCCGCAGAACTGATGTTTTGATAAAGCTGGGAAATCTCATATTCGATAGATTTGAGAAAAATGTATTAAAAATTGCCCTTCAATTTCGTTACGAGGTTTCCAGCAAAAAAATCCATTTATCTGTATCCATATCATAAACTATAGGCTTCATTGAGTTTGTTTTCCGTAACTGTCAGATGCTCAATGAAATCCGTAAGAATACCAGTGTTTTCAAGATTTAATTCGTAATTAAGTTTCACTTTCAGATGATTTATGAGCATTAGAGAAATAAAAACGCATAGGTCTCATAAACACAGACAATTACAAATAATACTGACAGTAGTTTCTATTACTGATAATAAAAACCAAATACTTTTAAGTATAATAAGTATTCCTGCATTCATACTGGTAGTAAGAAGGAAATCTTCCAGATACTTTCCCATAAGTGAAGTACCGTAGCCATAATCGGATAATCACTGCTTTTCACTGGTACGATATAATGGTTATAAGTTTGTTGATGAAGGGGGAATTTGGCATGCGGTTAGATAGTAGTTTTTATAATAAATATGTTGAGCTGTTTGACTCATATATGTGTAAAATATTTGGTACAGATATCGAAAAAACAGAAGCAATATGCAGTTTTGAAAACAGAGGTTTTTTTAGATTAGAATA
>NZ_QTVB01000104.1:0-2282 GCF_003435965.1 Roseburia sp. AF42-8 | reverse complement strand
CATTACAATTCTAATAGATAATACGGAAATGAAAATTTCAGTTATAATGAAAGTTTTATGTTATAAAAAATACCGATCTTAATTCTCCACTATTTACGAATTATTAAGACCGGTATTTATTTCATTTTTTAATTAGCAATTAATCCCGACGTAGTGTAAACTTTCCTACCAAATCGTTTAATGTATATGCCTGTGCGGATAATTCCTCACTGGTAGCAGACGATTCCTCTGCTCCCGCAGAGTTCGACTGCACTACTTCCGATATCTGATTCACACCAAGTTCTGCCTGTTGCATCGCCTGTGCCTGCGCAGCAGACTCTTCACTCAATCGTTTTGCATCTGTCGCAATCTCCTTGACTCCCGTAACGATCTGCTCCAGAGATTCCGCTGCTACCTCCACTGCCTGGTTGCCATTCTCGATCTCCTGCAGCGATCCCTCGATCAGGCTTCTGGTATCTACTGCCGACTGTGCACTCTGTTCGGCCAGTTTACGGATCTGTTCTGCCACCACTGCAAATCCCCGTCCGGCTTCTCCTGCTCTGGCCGCCTCAATTGCCGCATTCAGAGACAACAGGTTCGTCTGACTCGCAATATCTTCAATGTCAGCAATAATATTCTGTATCTTTTTAGATGTTTCATTGATTCGCTCCATTTCCTCCATCAATGACCTCATCTGCGTATGCCCTGCATCCGCCTGCTGTGCATAATTCTCAGCCTTTTCCGTCGTCCTCTGCAGTTCGCCGGCTGTACGTGACACGGCATCTGTGATATTCGTAATGGTTGCCGTCAGTTCTTCCACAGATCCTGCCTGCTCTGTTGCTCCTTCTGCCAACGCCTGGGCAGATTGTGCAAGATTCTCCGATCCGGCAGATACCTGCTTAGCGGCCTCTTCTACCTGCTGTAAGGTACTGTTCATCTGTCGGTTCATCTTACGCATGGCATCTTTCAGTGCCACAAACTGTCCTACATATTTCTCTTCGATCTTAGTACCGATGGCATAATTACCCTCCGCCATCTGTCCCAACAATTCTCCTGCATCCGTAATGATCAGATTCAGGTCAGCAGCCATGCCTTTTGCGACCTGTATCATATAGGATATCTCATCTTCCGTGTTTCTGTCCGGGAATGCACTATTCAGATCTCCCTGTGCAAAAGTCTGAAGTCGATCTGCCAGCGCTATCATCGGTTCTTCGATATTTCCTGCCATTTTCTTGCCTAATACCACAGAACTCCAGAAAGAGGTCACTACGATAACCAGAATCGCGATCAGCATAAAACGCTCCATATGACGCAAATCTACCTCCGCCTGATCTCCTTTTTCGACGCACAGATTCATCAAGTCTACAAACTCCGCGTATATCCGTTCGTACTGTGCGGTCAGCTCTCCGATATCCAGATCCTGCGCCTTCAGATATCCGTCCTCGTCATCGGAAGTAGCCAGTTCCAATACCTGTGCATCCAATTCCCAGTACCCGTCCAGTTCCTGCAATATTTTATTATAGGCATCCCTGCCTTCGGTGAATTTGATTGAGCGGTTCAATTCATCTATGTAAGCCTCAAACGCTTCCTTTTTCTGGTCATGCAGTTCGATCTGCTTGTCTATCACTGCTTTGTCATCATAGCCTACTACTGCACGTAATGCGCTCCGGCTCTCCGAAAATGCCGCGACCGCTTTACCGATATCTCCCTGTGTAAATCCGTATCGGCTCAATGCCTTTTCATACTGTATCGCTGCGATCAGTAGTACTACGATTCCAATAACTGCCGCAATCGCACCGATTATTGCTACTTTCACAAATCCTTTCGTCAGTTGCTTTTTAATACCTTGTTGCTTTTGTGTGGCCATATAAAGCTCCCCCTAGTTTATCCGTTAAATAAGCTGCCGTGATCAACATCTCTATACAATAGTAGCACATCCCCTTTCATTATTCAACTGTACGAAATGGGTTGACCATTATTTACTCCGCATTACACGTACTCTCTTCTATGTTATAAAATCAAGCATCTTCTGCATATACACCATCTCCATAATATAAAAAAGAGGAGTCCCCGCAGGTTCTCCCCCGGTCGCAGGCCTCACAGGTTTCTGCAACGCGATCACTGTATTTGCAGTTTATTCCGCAATGGGAATAGGTTTTCGGTCTCCATCCAGACCACTGGAACAGGTTTAAGATCTCTGTTCCGACCTTATATACATCTTTTATATTTTAATTATGCAAGATAACTTTAGAATCTGCAACAAGTTGTTGCTAAATTAACTGCTTATTTATGAACTCAATTCC
>NZ_QTVB01000103.1:0-2434 GCF_003435965.1 Roseburia sp. AF42-8 | reverse complement strand
GTATTGCCAATATATATATTTGGATGAAAAAAAGAACATTATTATAGAGTTGAATGAAAAACAAAAGGAAAAATGGAATAAAGAAAGCCGAAAAAAATATTAAGTAATGAATTAGAAAAAACAGATGAAGATGAATTGTATAAAATATCGGTTTCGGATGATTATACCGAAGTTAATTGTCAGGTAGCTCAGAAGGCAAACGGACTTACATTTACGGCAAAACTAATGATTATATTTTTTAATTCAGAAATGTATCAGATATTAAATGGGAATGCAGAGTGGTCAATTCATGTTGTTGCAAAGGATTTATCTACAGGAGGAGAGTTGGTAAACATTGATTATCCGAAAGAGGTGTTTTCTATAACAGAAGAAACCTGGGACAACCTATAAAAAATGAAATTGAACGGGAGAGAAAATATGATGAGAGATTTTTCACCTGGGGCAAAAGAACTGTTAATGCAATATGTTGATGATGTTATTGCTTCCGGTGTATGGGAAACAATTGGGAATGGAAAAGGAGAGTTTAATCAGGCGGGACAGGACTGGTTGAGCAAACTTGGTATTTCAGACTATTTGGATAATATGGAAGGATATTATCAGAATATTATAAGCAAGCATTCTACAACAAAAGAAGAGATTGAGCAAATTTTTTCAGATGTACAGCAAGTTGATACCAGACATATCGGAACAGTTGCCGGACTGGTAACGGCAGGAAATGCAATAATTACATATTTTACAGACTTAGCAGATAATATTAATCCGAATGGTGGAAATCTTGATATAGAAAAATTAAGAACAACACTGGAGGCTGACAGGGAACGATTAGACCAAATGCAGCAGAGTGTTGTAAGAAATTTAATTAAAGATGGAAAGGCAGAAGAAGCGAGGAAGTCTACGGATTTGACGAATTTGGTAATGATATTCGGACTGCAAAAGATATCTTTAAAGATTCTTTACAAAGCTTCGGATTTACCGGTTATCAGATGGACAGCGTTGGTGCACTATACTTTGCACAGGCAAGACGATATGATGCCGGAGTTGGCAGATTTATCAGCGAAGACTTTATAAAGGGGCATATTGCTGCGCCATATACAATGAACCATTACAACTATTGCTGGAATAGACCGTTGGATTTGGTTGATTTGAATGGTATGGAACCAGTAATAAATATAGTAGACGAATTTAATAATATAGGAAAAAGTAAGTCGGAAGAAAAAAGCTTGATAGATTTTCCTGACGAATTTTTGGGTGGAATGAACAAAGAGGAGAATTCAATTCCAGAGGAGTATGATATTAAGAAAATATTAGAAATCCCGATGAATGAAATCAATGAGCAGGAAAAAGCAAGTAATAATGATAATGAGAGTAATAATACGGATAAAAATGATGATAGTGACAAAGATATCCCGATTGGTGTGCTGGGATTATCAGGAAGTATTGGGGCTGGAGCATATATGAGTGGAAGTGTGCAAGTTGTGTGGGATTTAAATGGTAATATTGCATTACAGGTTTCTGGTGGAACTGGAGCAGAAATCGGTCAATCCGGAAATGGAAGTATTTTTTTGGGGGCGTACAAGGCACAGTCGATATATAGTTTGGAAGATTTTGGAACAGAAGAAGGAGTAACAGTAGGTGAAGGTTTAATCTTTGGTGGAGGTGCGTGGCAGACATGCGATGATAATGGAGATTTAAAACATATTGGGGGGTATGGAAGTATAGGATTTGGCGAAGAAGGGACATTAGCATCAGGTCATGTGACAATGTCTAATACATGGACAATCTGTTCAGGTAATATATTTGAATGGTGGAATAATTTATGGGAAGGAGAAGAAGAAGGGTGTTTAGAGTGAAATATAAGAAAGAACAAATCTTGAAGGGACTTCGTTGCTTTTCAATAGAAATAGCAATTTTATGGACAATTATTTTAATAGATACTTTAATAAGCACATATTATGGGAAGTATTCTGGTATACATTTGTCACAGGTTGTTGCAAGTATACCGAAGGAATATATGAATAGTGAAGAGTCTGAACATTACAAAACGGATAATGAATTTCTGATACAATCAAAGGAAAATGCTTATATGATTTATGGAATTGAATTGTCCAATGTCGATGAAAGCAGCTTGATAACTTTCCTGGATGAAGAGGATTTAAAAAAGTTAAAGTCAGCAAATTCATTCAGTCAGATATTAGAGGGCATCCAGGATGGAGTAGGATTCCTGTGGGGAGATGTGGTTACAGGAAATACAAAAAAATCATCTTATACATGTTATTATTTTTCTTCAATAGAAGAAGGACATGATGGGGATTACCAAGTATATATTATATTCTATATACAGGAAGATTTAAAATATATGGAGATATGTGTAATGGATGAGGAGCATGTTTTATCAGAAAAACAGAAGAAACATATGTGGTTATATACAGGTCGA